>JBDIBE010000086.1:0-11090 GCA_039812785.1 Thermoanaerobaculia bacterium
ATCCGGAGCTCGAGCTCGGGCCCCGCGAGCGAGACGCCCGAGAGCTCCCGCCCGACGCCGAGCGCCCGGCAGAGCCTTCCCGGGCCCGAGGCCTCGAGGAGCTCCGCGCGCGCGACGTCGCGCCCTTCCCACCACGCGACGGGGACAGCGGCGCGGAGGAGAACGGCCTCGGGGACCCCGGCCTCGCGCGTGACGACGTTGAGGCAGTCGTGGGCGCCGTAGACGCGGAAGACGTAGGCGCGCCCCGGCGGGCCCCACATCGGCTCGACGCGCGGCGTCCGCCGTCCGTTCCACGTGTGGGCGGCCCGGTCCGCGATCCCGAGGTACGCCTCCGTCTCCACGATGACGAGCTCCCGAGCCCCCCCGGCGCCGATCCGGCGGACGAGGCGGCACCCGAGGAGGGCGCGCGCGACCTCCTCCGTCGACCTCTTCCAGAAGGCCCGCCCCGGCCGATCGGCTTGTCGGCTCTCCGGCACGCCGCTATTCTCGCGGACGCTCATGAACACCGACCCCGCTCCCCCGTCTCCCGGCTGTGCCGTCCTCGTGACGGGCGGCGCCGGGTTCATCGGCTCGCACCTCGTCGACGCCGTCCTCGCCCAGGGCCACCGGGTCGTCGTCCTCGACGACCTCTCCACGGGCGACCTTCGCCGCGTCCCGAAGGAGGCGCGCTTCGTCCGGGGGGACATCCGCGCCGCCGGCCTCGACGCCCTCCTCGCGGAGGAGAAGATCGACACGGTCTTCCATTTCGCGGCGCAGGTCGACGTGAGGAGGTCGGTCGAGGACCCGGTCTTCGACGCCGAGGTGAACGTCCTGGGAACGATACGGGTCGGTGCCGCGGCCGCCGCCTCCGGCGTGAAGCAGGTCGTCTTCTCCTCGAGCGGCGGCGCCGTCTACGGCGACCCGGTCGGCGAGCGGGCCGACGAGAGCCACCCGCTCAACCCCTGCTCGGCCTACGGCGTCGCCAAGCTCGCCGGAGAGAAGTACCTCGCCGCGCTCGCCATGGACGGCGGGTTCGCCCTCTCCGTCCTCCGGTACGCGAACGTCTACGGCCCGCGCCAGGACGGCCGCGGCGAGGCGGGCGTCATCGGCATCTGGATGAACCGCCTCCTCTCGGGGCAGGACGCCGTCGTGAACGGCGACGGCGGCCAGACGCGCGACTTCGTCCACGTGGCCGACGTCGTCGCCGCGAACGTCGCCGCGTTCCAGCGGAGGCTCCCGGGGGTCTTCAACGTCGGCACCGGCGTCGAGACGAGCGTGCGGGAGCTCTACGGCCTCGTCGCCGCGGCCTGCGGCGTCGAGGCCCCGCCCCGCTTCGGCCCCGCAAAGGCCGGCGAGCAGCGGCGGAGCGTCCTCGACGTCGCGCTCGCCCGCGAGGCGCTCGGCCTGACCCAGCTCGTCCCCCTCGACGCGGGGATGCGCGCGACGGCGGAGTGGTTCCGCCTGCACCGCGCGCAGCAGGGGCTGTAGAGGGACCGGGAAGGCTCCCCGCGGGCCTCCCCTCGGCACGCCCGTCAGGGCTGGGAGGCCGGCGGGCCGGAGAGGATCGGCGGCGCCGCCGTCTGCCCGGAGGCGCGCACGCGGCCGGTCCTGCGGACCACGACGACCGTCCGGTCGTCCTCGGCGGGCCGTCCCGCGCTGAAGTCGCGGACGGCCGAAAGGAGCTTCTCCGCCGTCTCGCGCGCCGAGCGCTTGCGGTAGTCGAGGAGGATCCGGCGCACGCGGTCGAGGCCGAACTCGCGCCCGCGCTGGTCGTGGGCCTCGACGATGCCGTCGGTGTAGAGGAGCAGGAGGTCCCCCGGCTCCATCTTCACGGCGCGGCGCGTGTAGGGGGCGTTCGGCGAGGGCCCGAGGACCATCCCGGTCGACTCGAGCTCCGTGAAGCTCCGCGTCCTCGCGTGGAGGTGGAGCGGGCCCGGGTGCCCCGCGTTGACGTAGATGATCTCGCCGTTCGCCTCGAACTCGCCGTAGAAGAGCGAGACGAACTTCGTCGCGAGGCGGCTCTTGTTCAGGATCCGGTTCAGCCGCTCGACGGCGCGGGCGATCTTCAGGTCGCCGCCGATCCCCATCCTCAGGCCGACGTAGACGTCCCGGACGAGGAGCGCCGCGAGGAGCCCGTGCCCCGAGGCGTCCGCGATGGCCGTGCCGAAGGCGTCGGGGCCGAGCGGGATGAAGTCGTAGAAGTCGCCTCCGACCGCCTCGGCCGGAGCCGTGATCGCCCAGACCTCGTAGTCGCCGATCTCGGGGAAGGAGCGCGGGAGGATCGACGTCTGGATCCGCCGCGCCTCCTCGAGGAGCCCCTCGAGGCGCTCGCTCCTCACCTTCGAGTCGAGGACGGTCCGGATGATGCCGAGCGAGACGAGGAGGTCGTCGGCGGCGACCTTCGGGTGGACGTCGAACGAGAGGAGGAACGCGCCGTCCCCGAAGGAGACGGCGGCGAAGCGCGTGACGCCGAGGCGGGCCTCGAGCTCGCGGTCGACGAAGGGGTCCTTCAGGTCGGCGAGGACGACCCCCTCCTCGAGGGCGCGGTCGATGGGGCCGTACGACATCGGGACGGCGAGCCCCTCGGGGACCTTGCGCGAGCGGCCGAAGCCGCGCTTGAGGACGTAGTCGCTCTCTTCGAGCTGGTAGAGGCGGCCGCCGATGATGCCGAGCTCGTTTCGGAAGTTGCCGACGACGGCCTCGCCGACGGCGGCGATGGTGGAGACGACGTCGTCCCCCCCTTCGATGGCGGACAGGGTCTTTTCTACGTTCTTGAGGAGGGCGCGATAGTCCATGGCGTGAGCCGGCGAGTATAGCTGCACCGCAGCGGGCGGCCTCAGCCGTTGCGGGCGAGCTCGATCAGGAGCCGGTCCTGCCAGGCGTGACCGCTCCTCTCCGCGCAGCCGCCGTTGGCGAGGATGACGAACGCGTAGCGCGTGCCGCTCCTCGCCTCGACGTACCCCGCGAGCGTGACGACGCCCGCGATGTTCCCCGTCTTCGCGTAGACCTTCCCGACGGTGTCGGCCCCGAGCATCCGGTGACGGAGGGAGCCGGCCATGTCGCCCGAGATCGCGAGCGTCGGGTAGAAGGCGTCGAAGTGCTTCCAGCGCGTCGCGAGCGCCTGGAGGAACTCGAGGTAGGCGCCCGCGCTCGAGCGGTTCTCGCGCGAGCGGCCGGAGCCGTCGGCGATCCGGTAACGCGACGGGTCGAGGCCGAGGGAGCCGAGGAAGTCGGAGACCTCGGCAAGCCCGTTCGCCCAGCTGCCGCGGCCGCGCCGCTCGGCGCCGAGCGTCTTCAGGATCTGCTCGGCGAAGAACGAGTGCGAGCGCTTGTTGCAGACGGAGAGGACCGGGAGGATCGGCGTCTCGTGGACGTGGAGCGCCTGGAGCGGAGTCCCGGGCGGAAGGGGCTCCGACCGGACCTCGGGCGGCGCGGGGACGTCGATCCCCTCCTCCTCGAGGACCTTCGTGAAGGCCGAGGCGAGGTAGAGCGGCGGCTCGAGGACGGTCACGTCTCCCGACCAGGTTCGCCGGTGGCCGACCGAGCCCGACGCGACGACCTTCGGGCTCCCCGCTCGCCGGGAGACGCCGACGCTCGCGCCGAAGCCGCGGTACGTCGTCACCCGGCCGACGAGCGACATCAGGTAGGGCTGGGCGGGGTAGAACCCGAGGCTCGCGCGCCCGCCCGGGCGCAGGCCGCCCGTCACTCGGACGAGGACGACGTTGTCGTTGTACGAGAGGGCCGAGATCGGCGCCTGGTACCAGTTCTGCTCCTGGGCGGAGGGCCAGTCGGGGTGCGTCCTCTCGTCGTCGAAGAACGACGTGTCGAGGAGGAGCCCGTCGCGGATCGTCCGGATGCCGCGCGCCCGGAGGGAGGCGGACCAGGGGCGGAAGACGGCGTACGGGTCGTCCTCGTAGAGGCGCCCCGAGATCGCCGGGTCGCCGCCCCCGTGGACGACGAGCCGCCCGGCGAGCGTCCCGTCCGGGAGGATCGGCCCGTCCTGGTAGAGGGTCGTCCGGAAGCGGTAGGACGGCCCGAGCCGGTCGAGGGCGGCGGCGGTCGTGAAGAGCTTCGTCGTGGAGGCGAGGATCAGCTCGGTGTCGCCGTTCACCGAGACGATCGGCGGCTGCCCCACCGGCGCGATGACGACCGCCGTCTGCGAGCGGGCCCGCACGGGGGGCCGCCGGGCGATCGCCGTGAGGCGCTCCGCCAGCGTCATCGGCCGGCCGGCCTTCGTCTTCTTCCCTGCTTTCGCCGCCTTCGACGTCGCCGCGGAGGCGCCCGCCGACGGGAGGGCTAACGCCGCCGCGAGGGCGGCCGCGGCGAGTGCGCGGAGCCGTCCGGAACCCGTGTACCTCACCGGGCCGATTGTAGCGGACGCCCTCCGTAGAATGCGGCGTGCCGATCCGG
Source organism: Thermoanaerobaculia bacterium (assembly GCA_039812785.1). Taxonomy (GTDB): domain Bacteria; phylum Acidobacteriota; class Thermoanaerobaculia; order UBA5066; family UBA5066; genus UBA5066. The sequence goes on from JBDIBE010000086.1 coordinate 4,390, forward strand.
GTCGACCTTGCCGCGAAAACCGTCACGCTCTCGCCGGGCGCGCTCCTTGCTCCCGCCTCCCGGAGGATCGGTGACGGCCGCGGCGACACGATGGAGCGGCGGTGGATCGGGCAGGCCGTCCACCGGCGCGTCCTGACCGAGGCGCTCGCGACGATCCACGGCTACGCCGTCGAGAAGGCCGTTCGGCTCGCTTTCCCCGTCGACGGCTTCACCGCGATCCTCGAGGGGCGCCTCGACGGGCGCTTCGAGGAGGAGGACGGGACCGTCGTCGTCGACGAGGTGAAGTCGGTCCACTTCGCCGAGGAGCTGCCGCGCCTCATGGGCTCGCCGCGCCTCGACCGCTTCGCGCGCCAGCTCCAGTGGTACCTCCTCGCCGTCGCCCGCGCCGAAGGCCGCCCGGTGCGCGGGCGCCTCGTCCTCGCCGACATCGAGACGGGCGACACGAAGACGCTCGCCGTACCTTTCGACGCGGCCGAGGTCGAGGAGGACCTCGCCTCGCGCGTGAGGGCCGCGCTCGCGGAGTTCTTCGGCGACCTCGCCCTCGCCGAGGCGAAATCGGCCGAGGCCGACGAGCTCGTCTTCCCGTTCGGCCGCTTCCGCCCCGGGCAGCGCGAGATGGCCGCCGCCGTGGCGCGCGCCGCGCGCGAGGGGGGCCAGCTCCTCGTCGAGGCGCCGACCGGGATCGGGAAGACCGCCGCCGCGCTCTTCCCGATGCTCGTCGAGACGATGCGGAAGGGGCGGAAGCTCTACGTCCTCACCTCGAAGACGACGCAGCAGGAGATCTTCCGCAGGACGCTCGAGGCGATCGCCTCGGCCTCGGCGCGCTCCGTGCGGCTCCGCGCCAAGGAGCGGATGTGCGCGAACGGCGTCGTCCTCTGCCACGAGGACCACTGCGCCTACGCGAAGGACTACGCCGCCAAGCTCGAGGCCTCCGGCCTCGTCGACCGGCTCCTCGCCCACGCGCCGCACCTCGAGCCCGACGTCGTCTTCGAGGAGGCGCGCTCCGAGGAGGCCTGCCCGTTCGAGGTCTCGCTCGAGCTCGCCGAGCGGGCCGACGTGATCCTCGGCGACTACAACTACGCCTTCGACCCGGTCGTCGCCCTCTCGGGGCTCCGCGACCCCGCCTCGCTCGACGGCGCGATGCTCCTCGTCGACGAGGTCCACAACCTCGTCGAGCGCGGGCGCGCGATCTGGTCCCCCGAGCTCTCCGAGGCCGAGCTGAAGCGCCTCTCCGAGGCGATCGGGACGACGAGCGCCCGGACGGCGCTCTCCGCGCAGGAGGCCGCGGCGGAGGTCCTCGCCCTCGTCCGCGACGCCGCCGCGGGCCTCGGACCGCCCGCCGACCCGTGGACGCCCGCGACGGAGCTCGTCCCGCTCGACCTCGAGCGGCTCGAGGAGGTCCGGCTCTCGATGGAGTCGCTCCTCGTCCGCCACCTCGCCGACCTCAGGAACGGCGGCGAGCGCGTCCCCGACGACCCCGTCCTCGCGCTCCATTTCCTCTTCGCCGGCTTCCACGACGTCGCGCGGCGCGCCGCGCCCGGCGGCCGCCTCGTCGAGGCGTTCGAACTGATCGCCTCGCGCGGGCCGGACGGCGCCCGCCTCGCGCTCCTCTGCAAGGACCCCTCGCGGCTCCTCGGCGAGACGTTCGACGCCGCCTGGGCGACGGTCGGGATGTCCGCCACGCTCAGCCCTCCCGAGTTCTACCGCGACCTCCTCGGCCTCGACCCCGACCGGACCTCCGTCCTCGCGCTCCCCTCCCCCTTCCCGAAGGAGAACCGGCTCGTCCTCGTCGCGCCGCAGGCCGACACGACCTGGCGCGGGCGCGGCGCGGCGATGCCCCGGATCGCGAAGATCGTCGGCGACGTCGCGGACGCCTGCCCGGGAAACGTCCTCGCCCTCTTCCCCTCGTACCGCTTCGTCGACGACGTCCACCGCCTCCTCCGGCCGACCGCGGGGCACCGCGTCCTGCGGCCTTCCGACCGTTCGACGGAGCTCGAGCGGAACGCCGTCCTCGACGCGCTCCGGCAGGAGGGATCGCGCGTCCTCCTCCTCGCCGTCTCCGGCGGGCCGTTCGCGGAGGGGGTCGACTACCCGGGCGAGATGCTCCACGGCGTCGTCGTCGTCTCCCCCGCGCTCCCGCAGGTCCGCTTCGAGCAGGAGCGGATGCGGCTCTACTTCGAGGAGCGCTACGGGAAGGGGTTCGAGTACGCCTACGTCATCCCCGGGATGACGCGCGTCGTCCAGAGCGCCGGGCGCGTCATCCGCTCGGAGACGGACGTCGGCTTCATCGCGCTCGTCTGCAACCGGTTCCTGAAGAAGCCGTACAGCCGCTTCCTCCCGGCGCACTGGTACGAGGAGGGCCCCGGCGAGCTCGCCGCCGCCGAGCCGGGCGACGCCGTCCGCGACTTCTTCGACCGCGTCGCCCTCCGCGCCAGCGAGGCGCCCGCGCCGGCGCTCCTGCCGGCGGCTACCGATCCCGAGAAGGCCGCCGTGGCGAAGCGGTCCTCGCGTCGCCGAAGCGGCTCAGTCCGCCCGCGCCGGGCGCCGGCGGGCGCGGGCGGCTAGCCCTTCGGCCGCGCCACGACGACGGCGAAGTCGCTCGCGAGGTCGCCCCCCTCGATGAGCGCCCACTCGAGATCGGCCATGGCAGCGACGAGCTTTCGGCCTTGCTCGCCGGCAGCCTCGAAGTTGCCCGCGATGTCGTCGAGAAGGATCTGGAGGACCGTGCCGCCGTAGGGGCGCACCTCGAGGATCTCGAAGAAGCTCGACGCGACCTCGAGGATCGCCGCGGAGCGGACCGCCTCCGAGGGATCGGTGGCGACGACCTCCGCGACGGTCGGGCGCCGGACCCTCTTCTTGAGGGCCCCGTCAACCCGGCTGACCCGGTACCCCTCCGGCAGGACGCGAAGGAGACCGTTCACCACCTCCAGCTGACGCTCGGTCCACTGGAACCGGCTCGGACCGACGAACTCGTTCAGGAAGAAAATGCCATCAGGACGCAGCGCGCCCGCGACCTGCTCGAAGAGGCTCTCGAGCCGCGAGACGTGGTGGATCGAATGGACACCGAAGACGACGTCGAACGAGCCGACCTGAAGGCGGATGTCGTTCGCGTCCTCAGCGCGATACCGGAGTTGCCCGAAGCCCTCCCGGCGAGCCGCGTCGATCGCTTTCTCGATCGCACCCTGCGCAACGTCGATCCCGAGGTGCTCCGTGGCAAAACCGAGCCGTGCGAGGCCACGCTCGAGCTCGCCGCTTCCGCATCCTATGGTCAGCGCCCTCCGGACCGGTAGGTGGCCCCCGAGGCGCGACCGCAGGAAGTACTCGTAAGGGTTGACGGACGGGTCCCCCGAGACACGCTGGTTGACGAGCTCCTGCACCTGCAGGAGCTCGGTCCAGTGGCGCCCCCCTGCGAGGCTCCACGTGCCCGCCTGCTCGCTCCAGACCCCCGCTGCGGTCTCCCGCCGGAGCAGCAGGCGGCGGAGCGCGAACGCAAAGCGCGCCGCGCGGGACCGTCGGAGGCGCTCCCAGCTCGACTCGCCGGCTTCGTTCCTCACCGCGAGACGCCGCGCTCCACGGCCCCGAGACGCCTCCACGACCCGACCGGCCGTCGGAGCCGCGACATCCGGCTCAGGCCCGGAATCCGAGGTGCCGACCCGCGACGTCGACGACGCGGCCGCTCCGGTCTCTCACCCGCACTTGGAGGGTGTGCTCGCCCTTCGGGATGTCGGCCGCCGGCACCGTCAGGTTGAAGCCGGCGTCGATGGCCCCGGGATACCGCGGGAAGAGCGGCGCGAGGTCCTCCCTCCGTGACCCGTGGCGGGCGACGCCGAGGGAGCGGCTCCCGTCGAGGAACACCTCTACGGACTCCACGTCGTCCATCGCCCAGCCCCAGACCTCGAGCGGCCCCTGGAGGACGCTCGCGTTCCGGGGCGAATCGACGACGCCGAAAGGCGGGAGCCCGTCTTCGATCTTCGAGACCGGCTTGGCCTCCTTCTGCGCAAAGACCCGGATCAGGCGGTCCTCGTCGAGCCTCTCGACGCGGAAGCCTGCGCTTTCGAGGTACTGCCGGATCTCCGCGGCCGTCGAGAACTGAATACGCCCGCGGACCTTGGACCCGCCGACGTTGTGGCGCTGGCTTTCCTCCCACATCCGGAAGGTGTCGGGGTGAAGCAGGTTCCAGGTGTCGAAGAACGCCATCCCCCCTGCCTTCAGGACCCGGAAGGTCTCGAGGACGTACTGGTAAAGGTCCTCCTTGTCCAGGTGCATTAACACCGTCGTGGCGTAGACGAAGTCGAAGGTCGCGTCACCGAACTGGGCGAGAGTGACCTCCGACAGCTCGTGGAGGTGGACGTTGGGCAGGCCCACCAGGCGCTCCCGCGCGCGGGCGAGCATTCCGGCCGAGATGTCGGCGCCGTGCCACTCCCCGATGTGGGGCGCGAGCTCCCGGCCGACGCGCGCGAGTCCGCACCCGATCTCCAGCACCCGGGAGGTCCGGTCGAGCCGGGCGATCTCGATGTAGTCCTTCGCGCCGTAGGAGTTGGCGTCGCCATTCCAGCCGCGCGACCGGTAGTCGGCGTCCTCGTCGCTCACGTACGTCGTCGCGAGCGCGCTTTCCTCGGTGGAGGCCGCGGCTTCCCACCACGTCTTGTAGTTCCGGTCGATCTCCCCCCGGGTCGCGACGGGGTTCCTGGCGGCGTCATTCGATTCCCTCGGCGTGCTCTTGAAGAACTTCATGCTGCTCTCGCACCTGATCTCGGGCGCGCTGCGGCCGCGGCGTCCCGGCGTCCGAAAAGGCACCGGCCCCGCGTCTCTGCGGGGCCGGCGTCGTCGAAGAAGGGATGCTGGTTCAGCGGACCAGCGTGTTGTTGTTGACGATGAAGCGGCGCGTGCCGGCGGAACGGTAATTGCCGCGGCCGTCGATGACCTCGACGAGGAGGTCGTGCTCGGAGTTCGCGAGCTTCGTCGTGTCGAGGTAGAAGCGCCAGCGGGCGTTCGCGCGGTTGGGGTAGTTCGGGTAGACGGCGGCGACGTCGGAGCTGGGGAGGCCGTACTCCGCGTAGTCGTTGCCCGTCACCGCGTCGACCTGCGGGACGCCGTCGACGAGGACCCGAAGCCGGAGGACGCCGTCGAGGTCGAGCGCCCAGCCGAAGACCGGGAAGATCCCGCCGATGAACTCGTAGTTCGACGGGTCGTCGACGTAGCCGATCGGCGGCGGGTCGAGGTTCGAGGTCGCGCACTCCAGGTTGACCGGGATCTCCTTCAGGAGGGTGATGTTGTCCTCCTTGTCCGCGGCCTTGACCTGGAGCATGTGGTTGCCTTCCTTGTACCCCTGGTCCGTCAGGAGGTAGCCGACGTCGACGGCGAAGAGGAAGCCGGCGTTGGCCGACTGCGGGAAGCCGGGGTAGAGGACGTTCACGTCGGGGCGGTAGAAGCCGTAGCAGTCGACGAGGGCGTTGTTGAGGTTCGACTCGCGCCGGCAGCCGAGCGTGCCGAACGCGGCGCGCGTGTCCTTAAGGACGGTGCCGTCGAGCTCGAGGAAGACGTGGGAGACGCCGCCCCTCTCGGCGTAGATCGACGTGTCGAGCGCCCACCCGTAGACGAACATGATGTAGCGGGTGTCGCGGATCTCGCCGCCGGACGGGCCGCCGGGGAGGCGGAGGCAGTTGCCGAACCAGGTCGCCTGGAGCATCGGGTACTCGACCTCGCCGAAGGGCGGGAGGTTCGGCGCGTTGTTGAAGACCTGGAAGCGCCGCGTGGCGATGAGGCCCTGCTGCCCCTGGTCGTCCGTCGCCTTGACGACGAGCGTGTGGACTCCGTTCGTGTAGCGCGTCGAGTCGAGGAAGATCGCGAAGCCGGAGTCCGTCGCGCCGGGGACGTTCGGGTAGAACCCCGCGACGTCGGGCCGGTTCACGCCGAGGACGGCCTCGCGCTCGAGGCGGCCGTCGATGAAGACGTCGACGTGCTCGACGCGCCGGTCGTCGAGGGCCCACCCGGCGACGGCGAGGACGCCGTTGGCGTGGACGGACGAGTCCGGGATCGGGAAGTCGAGGACGCCGAACGGCGGCTGGTTCCTCGTGTTGTCGACCTTCACCGTGCGCGGCGCGAGGAAGTAGCAGCAGCCGTTGACGTCGGTGACCCGGATGTAGAGCTTGTGCGTCCCGTTCGAGTAGTTCGACGCGCGGAACGACATCTCGAAGCCCGGGGCCTCGCCGGGCGTCCCCGCGTACTGCGGGAATGCCTGCATGACGTCGGGCCGGGGCATGTTGATGTTCGCTCCCCCGGCCGGCGTGACGCGGTTCACCTCGTCCATCCCGTCGACGTAGAGGTCGACGTTCGAGACGAGCGCGCCGTTCAGCGCGAAGCCGGCCACGCGGACGTAGCCCGAGACGAGGGCTCCCTCCGCGGGAACCTCGATCGTTCCGACGGACTGGGCAGGACAGCCTTCCGTCGGGCAGGCCGCTCGCGCAGGCGCGCCGAGCGTCAGGAGGACCGCGGCCGTCACCGGAAGGACCAGAGCTTTGAGCTTCATCAGTCTTCCTCCCCAGGCTCACGAGGTCTCAGGTTCGCGGATTCCGGCCGCTGCGCGGAGCAGTCCGGGAGCCTTGAGCACGTGCGTACGTTTGCAGCCGATTCTAGGAGCGGCCCAAAGCGCTGTCAATTCGAGGGTTCGGGTTTCCGGAGAGGCCCCGGGCGTGGGCGGA
>JBDIBE010000087.1:0-11068 GCA_039812785.1 Thermoanaerobaculia bacterium
GCCAGGTCAAGCTCGGCGGCGGCGTCGCGGGCGACAAGAACGTCATGTCCTCGTGGGACCAGTGGGGCATCACCTGCACCCGCTGCCACTCGAGCGCGGTCGACGACTCTGGCGCGGGCCCCTCGTACAGCGCCCCGTCCGGCATGTCGACCCACCACAGCAGCCTGACCTCCCCGAACGCGAACAGCGGCGCCTGCACGGACTCCCGCTGGACGGGCGCCCAGACGGGCTCCACGTTCGAGGCGACCTGCAACTCCACGGGCGGGCAGTTCCTCACGGCCTGCAGCGTCAACCCGACGGCCGCCGTCTGCACGATGGCCGCGTCGACGAAGGACAAGTGCGCCGCGGTCTCCGGCACGTGGGTCGCCGCGGCCGCCGGCTGGTGCAGCAACGCCTTCTACACGGACGCGACGAGCTGCACCGCGAACAAGTACACGTGGCAGGACGGGTGGTGCAAGACGGCCGACGCCCAGGCAGCCTGCACGGGCGGCACGGGCGACGGCGCGAAGACCTGGCGGCTCAACGGCACGCAGGCTTCCTGCCAGGTGGCCGGCGCGGCCTGGACGTTCACGAAGTGCACGGTCGAGGGCTTCTGCAGCGTCGGGACCTGCACGGACTCGAAGTACACCAACATGATGGACTGCGAGGCCGCCGGCATGTTCTGGTACGCGATCCGGTCCAAGTCGGCGTGTGACGCGGCCGGCGGCCAGTTCGCCTACGCGACGGACGTCGTCACCTGCGGCGACGCGGGCGGCCGGTGGATCGGCAACAACGCGACGCGCGGCCAGGTGATCACCTCGCTCTGCATGGACTGCCACCGCCAGGAGACGAGCGGCCTGCCGAACACGAACGGCAGCTGCAGCGACGGCAAGACGACGACGCAGGGCGGCTGCGTCGCCGCCGGCGCGACGTGGACGGAGACGGGGAACGGCATGCCGGTCACCGTCGGCGTCTACCACAACACCGTCACCTTCCCGAGCCACCCCGCCGGCAACCAGTTCCTCAACAGCCCGCACGCCAAGTTCACGGGCAAGTGGGCCGACATCGCCTCCGGCAAGTACACCGGCAGCTCCAGCGGCAAGTACCTCAGCTCGTTCATGAACTTCGGCGAGGCGTACGGCACGGGCAACGGCTGCACGGGCTGCCACGAGGTCCACACGAGCATCGTGGCCGGCGAGAAGCCGTTCCGCGAAGAGTGCAACACCTGCCACCACGTCAAGAACCTCGAGCACCTCATGCACCCGTCGGGCCCCGGCACGCCTCTCGAGGCGGCCGAGGAGGACGCGATGGAGGCCTGCGTCATGTGCCACATGCCGGAGGGGCAGCACCTCTTCCGCATCAGCACCGACCCGGCCTACTCGACCTTCCCGCCGGCCCAGTCGATCACCGCGAACACGAACGCGAACACCGCGCCCGACGGCGCCTACACGAACGCCGTGTGGGTCGACCTCGACGCGGCCTGCGGCCAGTGCCACGGCGGCGGCAGCGCCTACGCGAAGACGACCGGGACGATCGCCAAGGGCTCGGCGAGCCTCACGGTCGCGAGCGCCGCGGGCCTCGCCGTCGGCGAGCGGATCAACATCGCCGGCGCCGGCGCCTACGAGGCGCCCGGCAAGGCGTACGACCTCCACACCTACGTCAAGGCGATCGCGGGCAACGTCGTCACGCTGACCGGTACGGCCACGTACGCCGTCACGAACGCCGAGGTCGTCCAGAACCCGACGCGCAACGGGGCCTCCTACGCGACCAAGACCGACCTCGCCTTCTACGCGAAGGGGATCCACAACGACCAGCCCGAGGCCCGCTTCACGGCGGTGAAGGGCGCCAACGAGCTGACGGTCGCGGTCGACGCCTCCGGCACGAAGTGCCGCGGCAACTCCGGGAACTGCGGCGCCTTCGACTGGAACTGGGGCGACAACACCCCGCACGGCTCGGGCGTCACGGCGACCCACCAGTACGCGGCCCCCGGCAAGTACACCGTCACGCTGACGGTCGAGGACGAGGAGACGGGCGAGGGGAGCTCCACGGCGAGCTTCGAGGCGACGGCCATCCCGGGCGCCCCGACGGTCACCGGCTCCTGCACGCCCGACTACGCGAAGTGGGCGGTCAGCTGCGCGATCACCGTCCCGACGGGCGGCTACGCGAGCGTCGCCGTCTACTTCGGCGAGGGCTACGCCGCCGACACCGTGACGAACCCGGCGGCCGGGACGCTCACGATGAACCACACCTACTCCACGTTCGACAACTTCACGATCTACGCGAAGGTGACGAACGCGGCCGGACAGTCGACGATGGCGCCGATCGGGTTCCTGGCCCGCGGCATGTTCGTCAACGACAAGAACAGGTAGCCCGCTCGCGGGCGTCACGGGGCCGGCGGGGCGACCTGCCGGCCCCTTTTTCTTTGCCCCGGCGCCCGCGCGCCGTACAGTTCTCCCGGACGGGAGGACCGCCATGAGCCACCGCTACCGGGTCGGCATCCTCCACTCGCTCGTCGGGACGATGGCCGACTCGGAGCGGCCGCTCATCGACGCCGCGCTCCTCGCCGTCGAGGAGGTGAACGCGAAGGGCGGACTCCTCGGGCGCCCGATCGAGGCGGTCGTGGCCGACGGCCGCTCGGAGCCGGCGGCCTTCGGGCGGGAGGCGCGGCGGCTGGCGGGCGAGGAGGGGATCCGGACCTTCTTCGGCTGCTGGACCTCGAGCTCGCGCAAGGCCGTGCGGAACGAGGTCGAGGCCGTCGGCGGCCTCCTCTGGTACCCGGTCCAGTACGAGGGGCTCGAGGAGTCCGCGAACGTCTTCTACACGGGCGGCACGATCAACCAGCAGGTCGAGCCCGCGCTCGACTGGGCCCTCACCGAGCTCGGCCGGACGTTCTTCCTCGTCGGGTCCGACTACGTCTACCCGCGCACCGCGAACCGCCTCGCGAAGGCCCTCGTGAGGACCCACGGCGGGAGCGTCGCCGGAGAGGCGCTCGTCCCCCTCGGCTCGGCCGACTTCGAGGACGTCGTCCGGCGCCTCCGCGACGCGGGGCCGCTCGTCGTCTTCAGCACGGTCAACGGCGACAGCAACGTCGCGTTCTACCGCCAGCTCGCCGCCGCGGGCCTCTCCCCGTCGAACTGGCCCGTCCTCGCCACGAGCGTCGGCGAGACGGAGCTCGCCACGATCGGCGAGGCGGCCCGCGGCCACCTCGCCTGCTGGGGCTACTTCCAGACCGTGAAGAGCGAGGCGAACCGGAAGTTCCTCGCGGCCTGGCGCCGCCGCTTCGGCCACGACCGGGCGGCGTCCGACCCGATCGCGACGGCGCACACGCAGGTCCACCTCTGGGCGGAGGCCGTCCGGAAGGCGCGGAGCCTCGAGCCGGCCGAGGTCGCGAAGGCGGCGCCGGGCTGCCGGTTCCCGGGACCGCTCGGCGAGACCTGCGTCCGCCCGAACCACCACGTCACGCGCTCGGCCATGGTGGGCCGCGTAGGGCCGGGCGGGCGCTTCGACGTCGTCTGGGCGAGCGCCGCCCCCTTCGAGCCGCTCCCCTGGCTCGGGATCGAGCGGGCGGGCCTCATCAACGAGACGCTCATCAAGGACGCGCTCGCCGCCTGGCCCGAGGTGGACTCCGACGCCCGGCTCGAGCGGCGCCGCTCGGCCGCGGCGCTCGAGGAGAGCGAGGGGCGCTTCCGCGCGATCTTCGACGCCGCCCCCGTCGGCATCGTCGAGTGCGACGCGTCGGGGCGCTACATCAGGACCAACGAGCGCTTCTGCGAGATCACCGGCTACTCCGACGCCGAGCTCTCCGCCATGACCTTCCGCGACGTCACGCACGCCGACGACCTCGAAGCGGAGCACGGGGCGCTCCGGCGGCTCGTCGCCGGCGACGTCGAGCGCTTCACGATGGAGAAGCGATACGTCAGCAAGGACGGGAAGCCCCGCCCCGTCCGCCTCACCGTCTCCGCGGTGAAGCGCCCCGAGGGCGGCGTCGAGTCGTTCATCGGGATCGTCAGCGACCTCACGCCCCGCTGAGGACATTGGCTGGCCCCGGCCCCGCCCGATTGGAGCTTGAAACGCCCGCTTCTCGGCTCATACTCCCCGGCGGAGCCCATCCATTGAGATCATTGGCTGGGTCCCATTCCGAAGCAGAAGGGGGACGGGCGTGGAGATCCGTATCGACCGCGAGAGCAGCGTCCCCGTCTACCAGCAGATCCGGAGCGGGATCCGCGACCTGATCCTCGCGGGCCGCCTCCCCGACGGCTTCCGCCTCCCGCCCGAGCGGACGCTCGCGACGGCCCTCGGCGTCAACCGGACGACGATCCTCTCCGCCTACCGGGAGCTGAAGGCCGACGGCCTCGTCGAGGCGCACGTCGGCCGCGGCACCGAGGTCGTCGCGCAGCGGGCGGCGCGGCGCGCCGTCGAGCCGGCCGCCCCCCTCCCGTGGCGCCAGCTCGCGCGCGAGGGAAGCGTCCGCGAGCCCGAGCCGCTCGTCCGCGATGTCCTCGCCCTCACCGAGCGTCACGACGTCATCAGCCTCCAGGCGGGCCTCCCCGCCGCCGAGCTCCTCCCGCTCGACGACCTCCGCCGCGTTCAGGAGGAGATCCTCGCGAGGAAGGGTCCCGAGGCGCTCCTCCACAGCCCCACGGAAGGGGTCACGGCGTTCCGCGAGGCGATCTGCCGCCACATGGTCCCGCGCGGGATCCGGTCGAGCCCGGAGGAGGTCCTCGTCACCTCCGGGTCGCAGCAGGGCCTCGACCTCGTCGCACGGACGCTCCTCTCCCCGGGGGACGTCGTCGTCGTCGAGGAGCCGTCGTTCTTCGGGGCGCTCGAGGCCTTCCGGTCGGCGCGCGTCCGCCTCCTCGGCGTCCCCGTCGACGCCGAGGGGATGCGGACCGACCTCCTCGAGGGGCTCCTCGCCCGCCAGCACCCGCGCCTCGTCTACACGCTCCCGACGTTCCAGAACCCCTCCGGCTGCGTCCTCTCGGCCGCGCGGCGCAGGCACCTCCTCGAGCTCGCCTGGAGGCACCAGGTGCCGATCCTGGAGGACGACACCTACTCCGACCTCCGCTACGAGGGCGAGGCGCTCCCCTCGCTCAAGGCGCTCGACCCGTACGGCCACGTCATTCACCTGAGCTCCTTCTCCAAGGTCCTCTTCCCCGGCCTCCGGCTCGGCTGGATCGCCGCGCCGCGCCCCCTCGTCCGCCAGCTCGCGCTCGTCAAGCAGACGGTCGACCTCCACTCCGGGACGCTCGGGCAGTGGATCGTCGAGGGGTTCCTCACCTCGGGCCTCTTCGCGAAGCACCTGAAGAGGACGCGCGCCGCCTACCGGAAGCGGCGCGACGTCCTCCTCGAGGCGCTCGCGGCGGAGAGGATCCCCGGCCTGGCCTGGAACCGCCCCGAGGGGGGCTTCTACGCCTGGTGCCGCCTCCCCGACGACGTCCGGCCGGCGTCGCTCCTCGCGCACGCCGCCGCCGAGCGGGTCGCCTACCTCCCCGGCGCCGCCTCGTTCGTCGAGGAGCCGCCCTTCGGCTCGCTCCGCCTCAACTTCACCTTCGCCCCGGAGGACGACCTCCGCGAGGGGGCGCGCCGCCTCGGCCGCGCGCTCCGCGCCGCGCAGGCCGAGCCGCGCCGGGGAAGCCGCGCCCTCGTGGGGACGCCGCCCATCGTCTGACCGCACGCGCCGCGCGCCGGAGGGCCGCGGCGACGAGGAGGACCCGATGACCACCCGATTCGCCCGCCGCATGGAGGTCCTCAAGGCCTCCGAGATCCGCGAGATCCTCAAGGTGACCCAGCGCCCCGAGGTGATCTCCTTCGCCGGGGGCCTCCCGGCGCCCGAGCTCTTCCCGGTGAAGACGCTCGCCGCGGCCACGCAGCGCGTCTTCGAGGAGGAAGGGACGCGGGGCCTCCAGTACTCGACGACGGAAGGGCACCCCCCGCTCCGCCGGAAGATCGCCGAGCGGATGAAGGCGACGTGGGACGCCCACGTGACGCCCGAGCAGGTGATGATCACGTCGGGCTCGCAGCAGGGGCTCGACCTGACGGGCAAGCTCCTCCTCGACGAGGGGGACGTCGTCCTCTGCGAGAGCCCGAGCTACCTCGGCGCCCTCTCGGCGTGGAACGTGATGCGGCCGCGCTGGGTCGAGGTCGCGACGGACGACGACGGGATGGACCCGGCCTCCCTCGAGGAGAAGCTCCGGGCGCACCCGAACGCGAAGGCGGTCTACGTCATCCCGAACTTCCAGAACCCCTCGGGCCGCACCTGGTCGCTCGAGCGCCGGCGGCGCTTCATGGAGGTCGTCGAGCGGTACGACGTCTGGGTCGTCGAGGACAACCCCTACGGCGAGCTCCGCTTCGAGGGGGCGCCCATCGCCTCCCTGAAGTCGCTCGACCGCAAGGGGCGCGTGATCGCCCTCGGCACCTTCTCGAAGGTCTTCTGCCCCGGCCTCCGCGTCGCCTGGGTCGCCGCGGAGGCGCCCGTCCTCGAGAAGCTCGTCATCCTCAAGCAGGGGGCCGACCTGCAGACCGCCACGCTCGCCCAGCTCCAGGTGAACCGCTACCTCGAGGAGAACGACCTCGACGCGGACATCGCCCGGATCCTCCCCGTCTACCGCGAGCGGCGCGACGCCATGCTCGAGGCGCTCGACGCGGAGATGCCCGCCGGCGTCCGATGGACGCGCCCCCAGGGCGGCCTCTTCCTCTGGATGACGCTCCCCGAGGGCCTCAACGCCCGGACCCTCCTCGACGAGTGCGTGCGGCAGAACGTCGCCTTCGTCCCCGGCGGCGCCTTCTTCCCGAACGGCGGAAACGAGAACACCCTCCGCCTCAACTACTCGAACATGCCGGTCGAGAGGATCCGCGAAGGGGTCCGCCGCCTCGCCGCCTCCGTCGCGAAGGAGCTGGAGCGCGTCGCCTCCCTCGAGGAGGTCCCCGCCACCCCATAGGCTCGGGGTCAGGTCTTGATTTTCTATTCTGCGCCCTCCCGTCCGGACGGCCGGGAGGGCGCGGCCGTCTCGCCGCCTGAAGTACGATCCCTCTTCCGCGCCCCCCGGCGACGGAGGAGAGCCCGATGCGCCCCACGACCGCCGTCCTCGCCCTCGCCCTCGTCTCGACGCTCGGCCTCGCCGCCGCGCCGCCTGCCCTCGCGCAGCAGGCGCTCGTCCTCGCGACGACGACGAGCACGCAGGACAGCGGCCTCCTGGACGACCTCCTCCCGCGCTTCGAGAAAGCGACGGGCATCAAGGTCAAGACGATCGCCGTCGGCTCGGGAGAGGCGCTCGCGATGGGGCGCCGGGGAGACGCCGACGTCCTCCTCGTCCACTCGAAGGCGGCCGAGGACGAGTTCATGGCGCAGGGGTACGGCGCGCTCCGCCTCGACGTCATGTACAACGACTTCGTCCTCGTCGGCCCGCCCTCCGACCCCGCGGCGATCCGGGGCCTCGGGGCGGCCGAGGCCATGAGGAAGATCGCGACGAAGCTCGCCCTCTTCGCCTCCCGCGACGACCGCTCCGGGACGCACGCGCGCGAGCTCGAGCTCTGGAAGAGGGCCGCGGTCGACCCCGCCGGCCGCCGCTGGTACGTCGCCACGGGCCAGGGGATGGGCGAGACGATGCGGATCGCCTCGGAGATGCGCGCCTACACGCTCGCCGACCGCGGGACGTTCCTCGCGCTGAAGAAGTCGCTCGACCTCGCCGTCCTCGTCGAGGGGACGCCCGACCTCCGCAACTCCTACCGCGTCATCGTCGTCAGCCCGGAGAAGAACCCGAAGACGCGGGTCGCCGAGGCGCGGCGCTTCGCCGAGTGGATCGTCTCGGACGAGGCGCAGAAGGCGATCGCCGCGTTCGGGAAGGAGAAGTTCGGCGAGGCGCTCTTCGTCCCGGACGCGAAGAAGGGATGACCGCGCTCCTCCCTCTCCAGGGGGAGCTCGCCGGCATCGTCCTCCTCTCGCTCCTCGTCTCCGGCATCGCGATCGTCGTCTCGATGGCCCTCGGAGTCCCGGCCGGGATCTTCCTCGGGCTCCACCGCTTCCCGGGCCGCTCCTTCCTCGTGACGCTCGTCAACACCGGGATGGGCCTCCCGCCCGTCGTCGTCGGCCTCGGCGTCTTCCTCCTCCTCGCCCGCAGCGGCCCGCTCGGCGGCCTCGACCTCCTCTACACGCCGTGGGCGATGGTGATCGCGCAGGTCGTCATCGCGACGCCCCTCGTCGTCGGCATCACGCTCGCCGCGATCCAGGGGCTCGACGAGAGGCTTCACCTCCAGATCCTCTCCCTCGGCGCCTCGACCGGGCAGCTCTACCTCCGCCTCGTGAAGGAGGCGCGCCTCTCGCTCGTGGCGGCGCTCGCGGCGGGCTTCGGGTCGATCATCTCGGAGGTCGGCGCCGTGATGATGGTGGGCGGGAACATCAAGGGGCAGACCCGCGTCATGACGACGGCGATCGTCCTCGAGACCCGCCAGGGGGAGTTCGGGAACGCGATCGTCCTCGGGGCGGTCCTCCTCGCCCTCGCCCTCGGCATCAACTGGCTCTTCACCTGGGTCCAGCAGAGGGCGCGCGCGTGAGCCTCCTCGCGCTCGAAGGGGTCGAGGTCCGGCGGGACGGGAAGGCGATCCTCTCCCTCCCCTCGCTCGACGTCCGGGAGCGCGAGCTCCTCGCCGTCCTCGGCCCGACGGGCGCCGGGAAGAGCACGCTCCTCAGGGTCCTCCACCTCCTCGAGAGGCCCGCCTCGGGCTCGCTCTCCTGGCGCGGCGCGCGCGTGCCGTGGCCGGCCCCGCTCGACCTCCGCAGACGGGTCTCCATGGCCTTCCAGGACCCGCTCCTCCTCTCCGGGACGGTGCGCGACAACGTCGGCTACGGCCTCGCGCTCCGCGGCGTGAAGGGAGAGGCGGCGCGCGCCCGGGTCGACGAGGCGCTGACTCTCTTCCACGTCGACCACCTCGCCGGCCAGCCCGCGCACACCCTCTCCGGCGGCGAGGCGCAGCGCACCGCCCTCGCGCGCGCCGTCGTCCTCTCCCCCGAGCTCCTCCTCCTCGACGAGCCGTTCGCCGCCCTCGACGCCCCGATCCGCAAGCACCTCCTCGAGGAGCTGAATCAGGTCGTGAGGGAGCGGGGGCTCACGTGCGTCTACGTCACCCACGAGCAATCCGAGGCCTTCTCCGTCGCCGACCGGATCGCGGTCCTCCGCCGCGGGAGGCTCCTCCAGGCCGGGACGCCCGAGGAGGTCCTCTTCCGGCCCGCGAGCCGCGCCGTCGCGCGCTTCATGCAGGCAGGGAACATCCTCGTGGGGAGGGTCACGCGGAGGACCGAGGCGCTCACGGAAGTTTCCGTCGGCGATCGACTCCTCTTCTCCCGGACGCTCCTCCCCGAGGGGACGCGCGTCGACGCCTGCGTCCGCCGCGAGGAGGTCCTCGTCGAGGCGCCGGCCGAGACGGCGCCCGCGCCCGGACTGAACCGCTTCCGCGGATCCGTCGCCTCGATCCTCGATCTCGGAGCCACGCTCCACGTCCGGATCGACGCCGGCCTCGACGGCGCGCCGCTCGAAGCTCTCGTCACGCGGCGCGTCGCGCACGACCTCGATCCCCGCCCGGGCGCGAAGGTCGTCGTCTCCTTCTCCGCCTCCTCCGTCCACCTCATCCCGCGCGAAGGGACCCCCGATGACGACCTGCCGTGACGCGCTCCGCCTGATCCTCGACTCCGTCGCCCCGCTCCCCGCGCGGCCGACGCCGCTCTTCGACGCCCTCGGTCTCGTGACCGCAGAGCGGGTCGTCTCCCCGGAGACCGTCCCTCCCTTCACGAACTCGGCGATGGACGGGTACGCCGTCCGCCACGAGGACATCGCCGGCGCCCCGGCCGTCCTCGAGGTCCTCGCCGATCTCCCCGCGGGAAGCGTCGCGACGGACGAGGTCCGCCCCGGCACGGCGATCCGGATCATGACGGGCGCACCGCTCCCGCCCGGCGCCGACAGCGTCGTCCCGGTCGAGGCGACCTCGTCGGAAGGGAGCCGCGTGCGGATCGCCGCTCCCGTGAAGAAGGGCGCGAACGTCCGCCAGGCCGGCGAGGACCTGCGCGAGGGGGAGGAGCTCCTCCCCGCGGGCTTCGCTCTCACCCCCGCCGCCCTGGGCGTCCTCGCCTCCGTCGGCCTCGCCGAGATCCCCGTCCGCCCGCGCGTCCGGGTGGCGATCCTGACGACGGGCGACGAGCTCGTCGACGCCTCCTCGAAGCCGGGACCGGGGCAGATCCGCGACTCGAACGTCCAGACGATGTGCGGGCAGGCCGTCGCGTTCGGGGCCGTCCCCGTCCCGATCCCGCGCGTCCCCGACACGCGCGAGGCGGTGACCGCGGCGCTCGAGCGCGCCCGCGCCGAGGCGGACGTCATCGTCACGAACGGCGGGATCTCCGTCGGCGACTACGACTTCATCAAGGCCGTCCTCGCCGACTCCGGCGCCCGCGAGGTCTTCTGGAAGGTGAGGCAGAAGCCGGGCGGGCCGCTCGGCTTCTGGCTCTGGGACGGGAAGCCCGTCTTCGGCATCCCCGGCAACACCGTCGCCGCGATGGTCTGCATGGAGGAGTACGTCCGCCCCGCGCTCCGGAAAATGATGGGGCACGCGCGGCTCCTCCGCCCCGAGGTGACGGCCGTCTTCGAGGGCTCCTTCCGGAAGAGCGCGCCCGACGGGAAGGTCCACCTCATCCGCGTCCGCGCGCGCCGCGAGGCCGGGCGCGTGATCGCCGCGCCCTCCGGCCCGCAGGGATCGGGCATCCTCTCGTCGATGCTCCGCTCGAACGCCCTCGCCCTCGTCCCGGCCGACGCCCTCGCGCTGAAGACGGGCGACGAGGTGACCGTCCACCTGATCGAGGAGCCCGAGGAGCGCTGAGGCGCTGGACGCCCCCGCACGCCCCTAGAATCCGGCGGATGGGCGGCAGCGGCGACTCCCGGCTCGCGCGGTCGACGGCCGCGGTCCTCGCGGGCTCGGCCGCCGCGCTCGTGTCGAGCCTCGCCGTGCGGGTCGTCATGGCGCGCACGCTCGACCGCGACGCCCTCGGCGCCGTCTTCCTCGGCATCTCGATCGTCTCGTTCGGCGGCGGCGTCGCCTCGCTCGGGCT
>JBDIBE010000088.1:0-11051 GCA_039812785.1 Thermoanaerobaculia bacterium
AAGAGCGTGACGTGGTCGCGGTTCAGGTCGGCGCCGGCCGAGTTCCTCCGCGTGCCGGCCTCGGCGCCGTCGGGGTTCATCATCGGCATCACCCAGAGGTCGACCTCGGGCGGGAGCGTCTTCGGGTCCCTCGCGATGTCCCTCACGAGGTAGAGAAGGGCGTCCTTCCCCGAGACCTCGTCGCCGTGCTGCTGCGCGTAGAAGAGGACCCGGAACGTCGGGTTCGCGCTCCCCCGCGCGTGAACGAGCCAGACGTTCCTCCCCTGCGCCGTCTTCCCTTCGACGGAGACGACGACGGGCCCCTTCCCGTCGACCGTCTTCAGGAACGTGGTCATCGCGTCGTACGAGGTCGACTTCGTCAGCGTCCGGTGGTCCTCGGGGAGGTCGCCCGGCTGCCCGGAGAGCGCCGGGAGGGCCGCGGCCGCCGCGGCGAGGAGGAGGAGAGGGAGCTTCGCCATGCCGGGTCTCCTAGAACGGGCCCCAGTGCGTGAGGACGGGCGGGACGAGGAGGAGGAAGGCGAGGGCCATGAGGGTGAGCATGAGCGGCAGGAACCAGCGCGCCCACTTCTCCCACGGGATCTTCGCCATGCCGAGGACGCCCATCGTGACGGCCGACGTCGGCAGGATCGGGTTGATGAGCTCGCAGAGCTGGTAGGCGAAGACCATCGTCTGGCGCGTCAGGCCGACGAGGTCGGCGAGCGGCGCCATGATCGGCATCGTCAGCGCGGCCTGCGCCGTCCCCGAGTGGATGAAGAAGTTGATGACGCACTGGACGACGAACATCACCTGCGCCGCGACGATCCCGGGGAGGCTCGAGATGACGCCCGAGCCGTAGAAAAGGATCGTGTCGAGGACCTGCGCCTCGCGGGCGATGATGAGGAGCGCGCGCCCGCAGGCGATGATGAGCGAGACGTTGACCATGTCCTTCGCCCCGGCCACGAACGACGAGGCGACCTCGTCGCGCTTCAACCCGCCGACGATCCCCATCACGAGGCCCATCGCGAGGAAGAGCCCTCCGATCTCCTCGATGAACCACTGCTTCTTCAGGATCCCCCAGACGAGGACGCCCATCGACCCGACGAAGATCGAGAGGACGAGCGCGCGGCGCGCCGTCCACGGCTCCACCTCGCCCGCGTGCGAGGCCGACGCCTCGCGGGTCCTGTCGAGCTCGAAGACGGGGCTCGACTCCGGCCGCCGCTTCACCTTCGCGGCGTACGCCATCACCCAGGCGACCATCACGCCCGTCGTCACGAACCAGGTCGCGGCGCGGTAGCCGAGGCCGGAGTAGAGCGGGAGCCCGACGATTCCCTGGGCGATGCCGACGGTGAACGGGTTGAAGAACGCCGCGCCGAAGCCCGCCGCCGCGCCGAGGAAGGGGATCGCCGTCCCGACGATCGAGTCGTAGCCGAGCGAGATCGCGAGCGGGACCGTGATGAGGACGAACGGGATGACCTCCTCGGCCATCCCGAAGACCGACCCGGCGAGCGAGAAGACGACCATGAGGACCGGGATGACGAGCTTCGTCAGGTGCGGCCGGGTCGCGAGGACCGCCGTGATCCTCCGGATCGCGAACTCGATCGTCCCCGTCGCCTGGATCACGCTGAACGCCCCGCCGATGAGGAGGAGGAACGCGATGATGAGGGCCCCGTCGAGGAACCCCTTGATCGGCGCGAGGACGAGCCACTGCGGCCCGAGCCAGACCTTCGCGACCTGCTGGTAGGTCCCGGGGATCGTCACCTGCCGCCCCGCCTTCTCCACCGTCTGGTACGTCCCCGACGGGAGGAGCCACGCGAGGACGAGGACGAAGACGATCAGGCTCCCGACGATCACCAGGGTGTGGGGCATCCGGAAGGTGCGCCCGTTCTCTTTCACGGCTTCGGCCATCGCCGGTCCGCCTCCTCTTCTGTCGTTTCGGAGCGCTCTCCGCCGGGCCGCGGACGCCGCACCGGGCCGCCGGGGAGAGGGCTCTCGATCATACGGTCGATCCGCCCTTCCGGGCCGCTCGGGACGCGGGTTTCCGACGATTTTTCGCGAGCGGAGACGGCACGGCCGGGACGGCGCTCCCGTCCTCTCGCCGGGGGGCCGGCGCGGCGCCGACGAGCCGGTCCCGCACGTCCCCGGCTCCTCGCCGTCCCGCCGGCCCCTGATCCGATACGATCGACCCGAGCTCAAGGAGGTGAACCGATGACCCAGGACCAGGCGTTCCCGTCCCCCGGATCCCACGAGGAGTCCGAGCGCCGCGCCTTCCTCCGGCAGGCCGCTCTCGCCGCGGCGACCGCCGTCGCCCTCGGCGTGCCGCTCGAGGCGCTCGCCCAGGAGGCCAAGCCCGCCGAGAAGAAGCCCTCCGCGCTCGGCGGCCTCGTCTCGAGCGTGACGAGCGACCCGAAGACGACGAAGCTCGTCGTCGACGTCCTCAAGGACGCGCTCGTCTCGAAGGACATCAAGGCCTCGATCGCCAAGGTCGCCAAGGGGCAGGCGATCCCGCAGAAGGAATCGGGCTTCCTCAACAGCCTCTCCTCCTCCGACCTCGCGGGCGTCGCGAACTTCCAGAACGGCCTCAAGGGCCTCGACGCCGGCACCGCCGTCGGCATCGCCAAGGGGCTCTTCGGGTTCTGACCGTCCGGCGCGGGCCGCGCTCGGTCACTTGAGCGCGAACGCGGCCCGCGTGAGCGACTCCCCCGGCTTCGGAACGCCCGGCGCCCCCGGCTCGACGAGGAAGACCCGCTCGGGCGGCACCTTCCCCGCGCCGAGGAGGCGCTCCTTGACGGCCGAGGCGCGGTCGAGGGCGAGCTGCCGGAGGTCGTCCGGCGTCACGGCCACGTTCGCGAGCATCAGCTTCTCCATCTCCGCGGGGGGGATCTCCTTCACGAAGCCGAGGGCCGTCCGGGGCTTCGGGAACTTCTCCTTCCGGTAGGCCTTCTCGAGGTACTTCGGCCACTCCGCCTCCGGGACGGCCACCTCGTCCACGGACGCGGCGGGCGTCCCCGCCTTCGCGAGCGCCTCGGCCTTCTGCGCCTTCACCTTCCTCTCGAAGAGGAGCCTGCGGAGCCCCTCGGCGTCCTTCGCCGCGTCCGTCTTCCCCTCCACCTCGAGCGTGAGGGCCGGGCGCTTCGCGAGGGCCGCGGCGAGCGCGTCGATCCGCCGGACAGCCTCGTCGTCGAGCTTCGCCGTGCCCGGCGCGAAGTCGACGAAGGAGAGCTCCGGGCCGCCTCCGCCGAGCCGCCCGAGGAGGGCGAACGGGGAGAGGACCGCCTTCTTCAGGATGTTCCCGACGATCTTCCAGACGATCGGGCCGACGCGGAACTTCGGGTCGTCGACCGAGCCCGAGATCGGGACGTCGAGGCGAATGACGCCGTCGGGGTCCTTCAGGAGCGAGACGGCGAGCTTCACCGGCAGCTTCGTCGCCGTCGGGCTCTCGACCTTCTCCCCGAACGTGAACTGGTCGACGACGAACGCGTTCTTCGCCACGAGCTTCCGCTCGTTCAGCCGGTACTCGACGTTCATCGTCGCCCGCCCCTTCTGGACGGAGTACCCGGCGTACTTCACGAAGTAGGGGGTCATCGGCACGAGGTCGATGTCGCGGAACGACGCCTTGATGTCGGCGAACGAGGCCGCCGCGAAGGGGTTGAAGGACCCGGCGATCTCGAGCGGCGCGGAGCTCTCGAGGTTTCCCCGGAGGTCGACCTCCGCCCGCGTCCCGGGCACGGACGAGAGGCCCGAGACGCGCCCGCCGACGTCCACCATGTCGGCGCGATAGCTCGGTTTCACGAAGCGGTCGTCGACCCGGATGCGTCCGCCGCTCAGCGTGACCGCGTCGATCCGGACGAAGACGCCCGTATCCGCGGGGGGCGCGGGAGCCGCCGGCGCGGGCGCGGGCGAGGTCCTCCCTGCCGCCGCCGCCTCGGCGGCCGCGTCGTCGACCGGGGGCGGCTCGGCGAGGCCGAAGACCTTCCGGTAGTTCAGCGTCCCGTCCTCGTAGAGCTCGATCCGGGTGAAGACGTCGGTGAGCGCCACCTTCTCGGCGACGAACGAGGCCGGGCTCGACGACGCCTTCATCCCGCCGAGCCGGAGCGAGTCGAAGGAGAGGAAGTCCTCGGAGGTCGCAGGGTCGACGAGCCGCAGCGTCCCGCACGTCGCCTCGCCGTCCCACCCGAAGGAGTACGCGCCGCCGGTCGTCTCCTTCGCGGAGAGCGTCCCGCTCGCCGAGAGCGTCCCGCTCTCGAGCGACAGGAGGACCCGCTCCGGGAGGTACCCGGCGAACGGCGGCAGTGCGACGTCCTTCGCGTCGACCTTGAGGCGTGCGTCGACGGGCGCGAGCCCGACGCTTCCCGCGAGCGAGAGGGCGCCCTTCCCGGCGAGCGCGGCCCGCGCGCGGATCGTCCCCTTCTCGCCCTTCGCGGTCGAGAGCCCCTGCCCGGCGAAACCGATCGGCGCGACCTCGAGGGTCACCGGGCGCGGCGCCGCCTCGTCGACGAGCCGGAGCGCGCCCTTCTCGAGCGACAGCGAGGAGATCCGCGCGGTCCAGCCGGCGTCCGCCGGCCCGGGCCCCGCCCCGTCGGCCGGGGCCCGGGGCTCGTCCTTCACGAGCCCCGCGAGGTCGATCCCGCCGTCCTTCCGCCGAAGGACCTTCACGAACGGCCCCGAGACGTCGAGCGACGCGATCCGCAGCTCCCTCTTCCCGGGGTCGACCGCGCCTCCCGTCATCGACGCCGACGGGATCCTCAGGAAGTCCTCCCGCTCCCCGCCCCGCCGCGCGCGCACGTCCTTCAGGGCGACGGCGAGGTCGGAGAGCTCCGTCGTCCCCCCCGCGACGGGCCAGCGATAGCGCGCGGAGGCGTCGAGCGTCCCGCTCCCGAAGCCGAAGAGGAGCCTCTCGCCCGTGTAGGGCGCGTAGCGCCTCAGCGGCACGCCGGCGACCGAGAACGTCCCCTCCGACGCCTGCGGCTCGAGCGAGAACGTCCCCGCGAGCTGCAGCGCCTCCCCGGCGTCCGTCGTGGCCGTGGCCTTCACGGTCGCCGCCTTCCCCGCGGCGGTCGAGAGCCCCGCGACGTCGAGCGCGATCCCGTCGACGAGCGCCTCGAAGGGAGGGCGCGGGTGCTCGTCGCGGTAGTGGAGCCTCCCGCCCCGGACCCCGATCGCGCCGATCGCGACCTTCCAGGGAGCCGCGGCCTTCGGGGGCGCGGCCTCGGCGGGCCCGGCCGCCTCCTCCCCGAGGAGCTTCTCGGCGATCGGGTAGCCGCCCGAGAGGTCCCTCGTGATCCACCCCTCCGGCGCGTCGACCGCGACGCTCGCGAGGCGGACGTCCCGCCGGAAGACGTCGGCCGCCGAGAGGACCGCCTCGAGGCGCTTCAGCCCGACGAGCGGCTCGCCGCCCGCCCCGCGGAGGAGGAGGTCGCGGAGGACGGCCCGGCCCGACAGGACGACCGCGGGGGGCTTCTCTCCTTCCTGCCGGAACGAGAGTGCGAGCCTCGTGTCGAGGCGGCCCGACGCGAGCCGCGCCCCTCCCTGAAGGGGCACGTAGGCGAGATAGAAGGGAAGGTCGACGTCCTGGAGGTCGACGTCGAGCGTCGTCTCGCGCGTCCCGGAGAAGGGCTTCGTCCTCCCCTTCAGCTCGAAGGGAGCGCCGTTCACCTTCGCCCCGAGGTACGGCTCGGTGAAGACCTCGTGGTCCACGGGGAGGTTCGAGACGAACGGGACGCCGGCCTTCAGGTCGCTCACGACGTGCTTCGTGGCCTCCGGGACGTCGTCGAAGAGGACGGCCCCGCGCTCGACGCGGATGTTCGCGATCGAGAAGCGGGCCGGCTTCGAGCCGGGCTCCTCCTTCGTGAGCTCCTCGATCAGGTCGGCGATGCTGAGGGTCCCGTCGGCGCGCCGGGCGAGCGAGACGACCGGCTCCTCGACGACGAGCTCGGAGAGGACCGCGCCCCGGTGGAGGATCGACGAGAGCTGCGCGTTCGCGTAGAGCCGCGCGACGGAGACGAACGTCGCCGGCCCCTCCGTCTCTCCGACGCGGAGCCCCTCGAGCGTCAGCGACAGGGTGAACGGGTTCGCCTTCGCCCCCCTGAGCGCGACGGGCCGGTGGAGCTTCGCGGAGAGCGCGGGCGGGAGCCTGGCGAGGACGAGGCGCGGGACGACGACGAAGCCGAGAAGGGCGTAGAGCGCGACGAGGACGGCGCCGGCGGCGAGGGCCCGCCGGGAGAGGACGAGGGGAAGTCGATCGCGAAGCTTCACGCGCGCTCCTTTCGGCCGGGATCGCGAAGGCCGGGCGGCCTCGCCGGATTATGGGCGCGCGGCCCCGCGAAGACGGAAGAGCGCGATGGCGGCCCCGACGAGAGCCGCCTCGGTGAAGAAGTAGGTCGTCGCGAAGACGGCGAACCGCGTGTCGCCGAGGAGCGTGATCGCGACGGCCGCCGCGATGGCGCAGTTGCGCGTCGCGAACTCGACGGAGAGGGTGAAGCGCTCGTTCCGGTCGGCGCCCGAGGCCATCGCGACGGCGCCGCCGGCCGCCATCGCGAAGAGGACGAAGACCGCCGAAGCGAGCGCGGTCGGGGCGAGGTTCGTGACGAACCGGTCCCACTCCCGGACGAGGACGAACCCGAGGAGGAGGGCGAGGCCGGCGAAGGCGACTCGCCCGAAAGCGCGCTCGTGGCGGCTCGCGAGGCCGGGCGCCTTCTCCCTCAGCGTCATCCCGAGGGCGACGGGGAGGACGAGCAGGACGAGCACCTGCGCGGCGAGGGGCCCGACCGGAGCCCGGTATCCGAGCGGCCGCCCGAGAGCGAGCTCGAAGGCGCGCGTGAGGAGCGGCATCGTGACGACCGCCGCGACGCAGGAGGCGGCCGTGAGGGTCACCGAGAGCGCGGTGGCGGCCCGCGCGAGCCAGTTGTAGGCGTTCGAGATGCCGCCTACGGGGCAGACCGCGAGGAGGAGCAGCCCGGCCCCGATCTCCGCGGGCATCGGCACGGCCGCGAGGACGAGGAGGGCGAGCGGCGGGAGAAGGACGAGCGGCGCCGCGAGGCCGGCGGCGACGATGCGGGGCCGCGCCGCGACGCGTGCGAGGTCGGCCCGCGTCAGGTCGAGGCCGACGACCGTCATCACGAGGAACGCCACGACGGGGACGGCGACGTCGAGGACGGGCTTCACCGCGGGCTACGTCCGCCGGATCCCGAGCTTCTTCATTCGCGACCGGAGCGTGCTCGGCCTGAGGCCCAGGATCTCGGCCGCGGCCCCGGGCCCCTCGATGCGCCCGCCGCACCGCTCGAGGACGGCCGCCACGTGGGACCTCTCGACCGCCTCGATCGTCTCGGCTCCCCGGCCGCCCGCGTCGCGCGGCTCGCTCCCCGAGAACGACTCGTCGAGCTGCAGCGTCGTCCCGGGCGAGAGGATGAGGGCCCTCTCGACCACGTTCTCGAGCTCCCGGACGTTCCCCGGCCACGGGTAGGCGGCGAGGCGCTCCATCGTGCGTCGCGGCACCCTCTCGACGTGGCGCCCGAGCCTCCCCTGGCGCCGCTGGATGAACCACCAGACGAGGAGCGGGATGTCCTCGCGGCGCTCGCGCAGGGGCGGGACCCGCACCGGGAAGACGTTCAGCCGGTAGTAGAGGTCGGCGCGGAACCGGCCGGCCTCGACGGCCGCGGCGAGGTCGTGGTGGGTCGCCGCGACGAGGCGCACGTCGACCTTTCTCGTCTGGCTCGACCCGACCCGCTCGAACTCCCCTTCCTGCAGGACGCGGAGGAGCTTCGACTGGAGGTCGAGGCCGAGGTCCCCGATCTCGTCGAGGAAGAGGGTCCCCCCGTTGGCGAGCTCGAACCGGCCGACTTTCGCCGCGAGCGCGCCGGTGAACGCACCCTTCTCGTGGCCGAAGAGCTCGCTCTCGATGAGGCTCGGCGGGATCGCCGCGCAGTTCACCTTGACCATCGTCCGGCCGCTCCGCGGGCTTCGCTCGTGGACGGCCCGCGCGAGGAGCTCCTTCCCCGTCCCCGTCTCGCCGAGGAGGAGGACGGTGGAGTCCGTCGGCGCGACCTGCGCGAGCCTCGCGAGCGTCCGCTTGAGGGCCGGGCTCTCGCCCACGATCTCCTGGAAGTCGTGCGACGAGCTGAGCTCCTGCCGGAGGAGGTCGTTCTCCGCGGCAAGCTGGTCCCGGAGGACCCGGACCTCCTCGAGGCTCCGCTTCAGCTCGACGTCGCGGTTCCTCCGGTCGACGGCGCCCGCGAGGATCTCGCCGACGATGCGGACCCGCTCCACGACCTCGACCGGCCATCCGCGCGGCGCCGCGAAGCTCCCGGTCGCGATGACGGAGACGAGCCGCCCCGCGACCGACACGGGGATCGTCAGGTTCGACTTCAGGCCGACGCGCTCCGCGAAGCGGCGCTCGGCGGCGGCTTCCGGAGGGAGCTCGTCCAGCGTGCTCACGGCGATCGTCTCCCCGGCGAGGATCCGGGCGCGATACCACGGGAGCTCCCGGACCGCGTTCGACACGTCGAGCTCGATCCCCGGTCGCGCCCACTGGCTCTGAGACACGACCGCCCGCGAGGCGGTGTCGAACTGGTAGAAGCTCGCGCGATCCGTTCCGAGATCGACGACGAGCCCCTCCAGGGCGCGCACGATTTCCTCGTCGACGCCCTCGGCGCGGACCGCGATGATCCGGCTCGACAGCGTGCCGAGGCGTCGTATGAACGACTCTTCCGTCACTTTGGCTGCCATTCTACGGGCGGTGTCCACGAAATATCGCGGGCGCCGCGCCATATCGCGGCGCATCGAACGACGGTCCCGCCCCGCATCCGCCCCCGCCGGGCGACAACCCCTTCCCTTTCATCAGCTTGGCCGTGCCGACCGAGCGCCCGCCGCGACGGCACGCCTCGTGCCTCGCAGGGTTCCATGGTCCTGCACGTCACGAGCGCCGAGAGAGCGGATCTCCGCACCGTCCGGGTCGCCGGCGCCCTCGGCTTCGTCGAGCTCGGCGAGCTGCGGAGGGCCTGCCGCGGGGCCTCCCGCCTCCGGCTCGACCTCTCCGAGCTCCTCACCGCGGACGAGGCGGGCACGCGCCTCCTCGCCGAGCTGCGCGACGCGGGCGCCGAGCTCTTCGCGGTGCCGCCCTACATCGAGCTCCTGATCCGCGCGCGGCGGAACGGGGCCCCGGCCCCGGCTTCCTCCCGCCTTCCGTAACGCCATTCGAGCAGCACACGACGATGAAGGAGGTTCCCGTGACCCGTCGAACTCGAACGTCCCTGCTCCTGCTCCTCGCCGCCGCCCTCGCGGCGCTCGCGGCCCTCGCGCAGAAGGCGAAGACGCCACCCGCGAAGGCCGCGCCCGCAGCGGCGGCGAAGAAGCCGAACATCCTCGTCATCTGGGGCGACGACATCGGCGGCTTCAACATCAGCGCCTACAACCGCGGGATGATGGGCTACCGCACGCCCAACATCGACCGGATCGGCGCCGAGGGTGCGCTCTTCACCGACTGGTACGGCCAGCAGAGCTGCACCGCCGGCCGCGCCGCGTTCGTCACCGGACAGTCGCCCATCCGCACCGGCCTGACGAAGGTCGGCCTTCCCGGCGCCCCGGAAGGGATGAAGGCCGAGGACCCCACGATCGCGACGCTCCTCAAGGCGCAGGGCTACGTCACCGGGCAGTTCGGCAAGAACCACCTCGGCGACCGCGACGAGATGCTCCCGACGAGGCACGGCTTCGACGAGTTCTTCGGCAACCTCTACCACCTGAACGCCGAGGAGGAGCCCGAGAACCCGGACTACCCGAAGGGCCCGGAGTTCAAGAAGAAGTTCGGCCCGCGCGGCGTCATCCACTCCTTCGCCGACGGCCGGATGACCGACACCGGCCCGCTCACGAAGAAGCGGATGGAGACGATCGACGAGGAGGTCACGGCGAAGGCGCTCGACTTCATGGAGCGCGCGAAGAAGGCCGACAAGCCGTTCTTCCTCTGGTGGAACTCCACCCGGATGCACATCTTCACGCACCTGAAGGCCGCCTCCGAGGGGAAGACCGGCCTCGGCGTCTACGCCGACGGCATGGTCGAGCACGACGGCCACGTCGGGCAGGTCCTCGCGAAGCTGAAGGAGCTCGGCCTCGACGAGAACACCATCGTCATGTACTCGACCGACAACGGCGCCGAGACCTTCACCTGGCCCGACGGCGGCACGACGATCTTCCGCGGCGAGAAGAACACGCAGTGGGAGGGCGGCTACCGCGTCCCGACGCTCCTCCGCTGGCCCGGCGTCGTCAAGCCCGGCACGGTGGTCAACGAGATCGGCGCGCACGAGGACATGCTCACGACGCTCCTCGCCGCCGCGGGCGACACGACCGTCAAGGAAGACCTCCTCAAGGGCCGGACGATCGACGGGAAGAGCTACAAGGTCCACCTCGACGGCTACAACCTCCTTCCCGCCCTCAAGGGCGAGGCGGCGTGGCCGCGCCACGAGTTCATCTACTGGACCGACGACGGGAGCGTCGCGGCCCTCCGCTACGACGACTGGAAGATCACGTTCCTGAAGCAGGAGGCCGAGGGGCTCAAGGTCTGGCAGCAGCCGTTCACGGCGCTCCGCGCGCCGCTCATCACGAACCTCCGGATGGACCCGTTCGAGCGCGCCGAGGCCGAGGACGCGATGGGCTTCCAGCGCTGGTACATGGAGCACATGTTCGTGATCGCGCCGGCGGGCGCCTACGTCAGCCGGTGGCTCCAGAGCTTCCGCGAGTTCCCGCCGCGCCAGAAGCCGGGGAGCTTCAACCTCGACCGCGTCATGGAGGCGGTCACGGCGAACCCGGGCAACGGCTGACCGCGCTCCGAGTTCGAATCGAGCCGGGCCTCCGACCGCGGGTCGGAGGCCCGGCGAGCGCCGCCACATCTGGACGATACGATCCCGGCATGCCGTTCGACCTGCGACCCGAGGACCTTTCGTTTCCGGACCGCGCCCTCGTGAGACTCGCCTTCTCCCGGGTCGTCCCGGCGCCGCCCGAGCGGGTCTTCGACGTCCTCGCGGACCACGACGCGTGGACGCGGTGGTTCGTCGACTTCAGGAGGGCGTCGGTGACGGGAGATGCGC
>JBDIBE010000089.1:0-11020 GCA_039812785.1 Thermoanaerobaculia bacterium
ATCCCGAACGACGCCTCGGTGCCGGCCGACGTCGCGCGGAACGCCGCGTGGCTCGAGGCGGCCTTCACGCGGCGCGGCTTCGCCACGCGCCCCCTCCCGAACGGCGGCCGGCCGCTCGTCCTCGCCGACTGGTCCGGGAACCGGTCCGGGAAAGGGACCGTCCTCTTCTACCTCCACTTCGACGGGCAGCCGGTGCTCCCGGAGCAGTGGTCGCAGGAATCGCCGTTCCGCCCCGTCGTGAAGCGGCGAGGCCCCGACGGCGCCTGGCGCGCGGTGCCGACGGCCGAGCTCCTCCGGCCCGATTTCGACCCCGAGCTCCGCCTCTTCGCCCGCTCCGCCTCCGACGACAAGGGGCCGATCGCGATGCTCCTCGCCTCGCTCGACCTCCTGCGCGCGCAGGGGCTCGAGCCCGCCGTGAACGTGAAGGTCCTCCTCGACAGCGAGGAGGAGGCGGGCTCTCCCGGCATGGCGGCCGTCGTCGCGGCGCACCGCGCCGCCCTCGCCGCCGACGCCCTCGTCCTCGTCGACGGGCCGGTCCACCCGAGCGGCCGGCCGACGCTCGTCTTCGGCAACCGCGGCATCGCGCAGGCGACGCTCACGGTCTTCGGCCCGCGCGCCCCGCTCCACAGCGGCCACTATGGCAACTGGGCCCCGAACCCGGCGCAGCGCCTCGCGACGCTCCTCGCCTCGATGAAGGGGGACGACGGGCGCGTGACGATCGACGGCTGGTACGCGAGGACGAAGCTGACGGACGCCGACCGGGCGCTCCTCGCCGCCGTCCCCGACGACGAGGCGGCGATGAGGCGAAGGCTCGGGATCGCCGGGCCCGACCGCGTCGGCGCGACGTACCAGGAGTCGCTCCAGCAGCCGTCGCTCAACGTCCGCGGGCTCTCCGCAGCCGCGACGGGCGCGAAGGCGGCGAACGTCGTGCCGCACGAGGCCGTCGCCGAGCTCGACCTCCGGACGACGCCCGAGGCCGATGGCCCGTATCTCTTCGGGCTCCTCCGCGCGCACGTAGAGAGGCAGGGGTGGCATCTCGTCGACGGCGAGCCGACCGACGAGGAAAGGGCCCGGTACCCGAAGCTCGCCCGTCTCTCCTTCGACGCGGGCGAGCCCGCGGCCCGTCAGGCGTACGACGCCCCGGTCGGCCGCTGGGCGGCGGCCGCCGTCCAGGCGGCGTTCGACGGCGCCCCGCCCGTGAGGATCCGGATGATGGGAGGGACCGTGCCGACGGACGCCATCGTCGGGCCTCTCGGGACGCCGTTCGTCATCCTCCCGCTCGTCAACGGCGACAACAACCAGCACGCCTTCGACGAGAACCTCCGGATGGGGAGCTTCCTCTCCGGGATGCGGTCGCTCCTCGGGCTCCTCCGGACGCCGTACCCCGGCTGACGCGCGGGGTCAGCTCGCGAGGGCGGCGCGGAAGTGCGCGACGGTCGCCGCCGCGGCCTCCGAAAGGTGCGGCGTCGGCCCCGCGAAGGGGTGGACCGCGCCGAACGTGTGGCCGCCGCCGTCGATCGCGTGGAGGCGCGCGCTCCCCCTCGCCGCGGCGAGGAGCGACTCGGCCTCGGCGAACGGGACGGTCTCGTCGGCGCGGCCGTGGACGAGGAGCCACGGCGCCTCGAGCCGGGCCGCGGCGGCGTGGAGGTCGAACCGCGCGAGGTTCGCGAGGACGTCGTCGAGGAAGGCGACCCCCATCGGCAGGACCTGCCCCGTCCGCGAGTTGACGACGCCGAAAGCGCCCGTCCGCCGCCACTCGGCGAGGGTCGCCTCGTCGCGGATCCGGTCGAAGTGCGAGACGGCCGCCCAGGTGACGAGGGCCTTCGCCTCCCGCCGCTCGGAGGCGCCGAGGAGGGCGCTGCCGCCGCCGCGGCTGTGGCCGAGGAGGCCGACGCGCTGCGGGTCGATCGACGCGTCGAGCGCTCCCGAGACGACGGCGTCGAGGACGGTGTCGAGGTCGTCGCGCTCGATCGAGAGGGTGTTCGCGGCGAAGGCCTCGAGGTCCTCTATGTCGCCGTCCGCGGCGCGGACGCCGTTGCGCGAGAAGTCGAAGTGGACGGCGGCGAGGCCCGCTCCCGCGAGGAGCGTGCCGAGCCACGGGTGGAAGCCCCAGTCCTTGAAGCCCTTGAAGCCGTGACAGCAGACGACGACGGGGTGCGGGCCGGGACCGTCGGGAACGCGCAGGTCGCCGCGGATCGGTTCGGCGAGGCGGCTTTCGAGGGCGAAGCGGCGATGGATCACGGGAGCCTCCTCAGCCGACGGGGAGAAAGAGCCGGAGGTCGATGCCGCCGCCGGGCTCGGGGAGGGCGACCGCGCCGCGGACGCCGGGCGTGAGGATCTCGAAGGCGACGGGCGCGCCCGCGTCGAAGGCGACCTCGGGGACGGGGAGGCGCGAGAGGTTCGTGAGGAGGAGCCCCTGGCGCGGGTGGACGACGTGGCACTCCGCCATCGCCTCGAGCCCCTCGGCCCGGCGCAGGCGCTCGAGCGCGGCGAGCGACCGGCGCGCGGCCTCCGCGTCGACGGCGTCGACGGCGCGCCGCACGCGCGTCGCGAGGTTGCCGAGCGGCGCCGCCGCGAGCTCCCCCTTCGGGATCGAGGCCGTCGCGTCGGCGACCGCGTTGCCGAAGTAGGCCGGCCCCACCTCGGGCAGGAGCCTGCGGAAGTCGACCGGGCAGCTCACGAAGGTGTCGAGCGCCGGGTCGTCGCCGGCCCACTCGACGAGGCGATTCTTCCAGAGCCACGCGGCGGCGCTGTCGTTGTGCGAGAGGCGGACCGGGTTCCCCTCCTGCGCCTCCCGATGCATCGCGACGAGCTCGGCGCGGGAGAGGACGTGGCGTTCGATCCGGATGTGGGCGCGGTCGACGTCGGGGCGGAGCCCGGCGCGGAAGAGCCCTCCCGCGTCGCCTTCGGCCGCCGCCGCCCCCTCGCCCGCGCGGGAAAGCGCCCCGCGGTCGTGCGAGGGAAGCGGGAACGGCTCGCCGCGGAAGATCCGCGCCCAGCTCGTCAGGAAGTAGAAGTAGCTGTAGCCGTCGACGACGGCGTGCGAGAGGCTGACGCCGAGGACGCAGCCGTTCGGGGTCCGCGTCAGGAGGACGCGCCCGAGCGGCTCCCCCTCCTTCCCGCTCACCGGGTCGAGGAAGACGTCCTTCCGCTCCGCCTCCGCGTAGTCCGTGGGCGACTCCGCGGTGCGGAAGGCGCACCCGCCGTCGTACGGCTCGAAGGCGAGGGCGTCGTCGCCGAGGCGGACGAAGCGGCTCCCGGCCGGAGGGAAGGCCTCGAGCGCCTTCTTCAGGCTCTCCTCGAGGCGCCCCGCGTCGATCCTCCCTTCGTAGGCGAAGACGAACTCGATCGGGTAGGCGCCGCGGCCCGTGAAGACGTGGTCGATCGGCGAAAGGGGGATCAGCGGCATGGCGCGGATGATGCCTTCCGCGCGCTCCCCACCCAAGCCGCTACCTCGGGGCGCCTCCCGCCACGACCGCCCCGCCCTTCATGACGAGGTCGGGAGGCGTCGCGAGGACGGAGACGTCGGCGAGCGGGTCCTTCCTGTATGCGACGAGGTCGGCGTACCTCCCCGCCTCGAGGCTCCCGAGGTCCTTCGCGGCGCGGAGGACCTTCGCGGCGCGCGACGTCGCCGCCTGGATCGCCTCCATCGGAGTCATCCCCGCCTCGACGAGGTACCCGAACTCCTTCCCGTTCTCGCCGTGCGGGCCGACGCCGGCGTCGGTGCCGAAGGCGATCGGCACGCCCGCCTTCACCGCCTTCGCCGCGGTCGCGCGGATCTGCGCGCCGATGAGCTCGGCCTTCGGGCGGACGACCTCGGGGAAGAAGCCGGGCTGCTTCGCCTTCTCGGCGACGAAGAGGCCGGCCGAGAGCGTCGGGACGTACCAGACGCCCTTCTCCCGGAAGAGGCGGATCGCCTCGTCGTCCATCTGCGTGCCGTGCTCGATCGAGTCGACGCCGGCCCGGATCGCCCGCTTCATCCCCTCGGCGCCGTGCGCGTGGACGGCGACGGGCAGGTCGTAGTCGCGCGCCGTCCTCACGACCGCCTCGACCTCGTCCTCGGTGAACTGCGGCGCGTTCGGGCTCCGCGCGAGGGAGAGGACGCCTCCCGTCGCGGTGATCTTGATCAGGTCGGCGCGGTCCTTGTAGCGCTGGCGCACCGCCCTGGCCATCTCGTCCGGCCCGTTCGCGACGCCTTCCTTCGGGCCCGGGTCCCCCGCGATCAGCTCGCACCAGCCGTTCGTCGGGTCGGCGTGCCCCCCCGTCGTCCCGATGGCCTTGCCCGCCGTGTAGATCCGCGGCCCCTCGACCCACCCCGCCCGGATCGCGTCGCGGAGGGAGATCGTCGTGTTGTAGGCATCGCCGAGGTTCCTCACCGTCGTGAAGCCGGCGCGGAGCGTCTTCCGCGCATGGGCGGCAGCGCGGAGCGCGAGGTCGGCCGGGTTCCAGGTGAACTGCTCGATGTAGG
Source organism: Thermoanaerobaculia bacterium (assembly GCA_039812785.1). GTDB lineage: Bacteria > Acidobacteriota > Thermoanaerobaculia > UBA5066 > UBA5066 > UBA5066. The sequence continues at coordinate 4,469 of JBDIBE010000089.1, forward strand.
CGCCGGGCGACATCTCCATCCCGAGGTGGACGTGGAGGTCGATGAAGCCGGGGAGGACCGTCGCGTCGGAGAGGTCGACGAGCCTCTCGCCGGCGGCCGGCGCGCGGAAGCCGGGCTCGACGGCGGCGATCCGCTCCCCCTCGACGACGAGGGTCACCTTCTCGCGCGGCGCGGCCGAGACGCCGTCGACGAGGCGGCCGGCCCGGACGAGGAGCCGCGCGGGGGCGTCGGCGGCGAAGAGGGACGGGGCGAAGAGGAGAGCGGCGGCGAGGAGGAGCGTCGCGAGGCGCGCACGGGTCCGCATGAAAACCGCGGAGGTTACACCTGCCGCGCGCGCCGGGCTCTCAGGCGGCCGGCAGCGTGAAGTGGAACGTCGAGCCCTCCCCCGGCCGACCCGCGCTCTCGACCCCGACCTCGCCTCCCATCCGCTCCACGAGGCGCCGGACGATCGAGAGGCCGAGGCCGTGTCCGTCCGCCTCCTCGCGGCAGAGGCGGGTGAAGGGAACGAAGAGGCGCCCGCGCTCGGCCGGCGCGATCCCCCGGCCGTCGTCGCGGACCCAGACCTTCACGCGGAGGCCGTCGAGCCCCTCGGCGCCGAGCTCGATCCGGGGCGGCCGGCCGCCGTACTTCAGGGCGTTGCCGAGGTAGTTCGAGAGGACCCGCTCCACCCACGGCGCGTAGCCGAGCGGCGTCGGCCACGCGCGGGGGAGCCGGACCTCGGCCCCGAGGCGGCGCACCTCGTGCGCGAAGGCGCCCAGGCACTCCTCGACGAGGGGCGCGAGGGGCACCGGGGCGAGCGGCACGTCCGACCGGCTCTCGCCGACGAGGAGGAGCGTGTCGATGATCTCCTGCATCTTCCGCGCGCTTCGGACGATCCCCTCGACGGACTCGCGCCGCTCGGCCTCGGGGAGCGCTCCGGCGCCCGGCTCGAGGTGCTCGGCGAAGCCGAGGACCGCCGAGAGCGGGTTCTTCAGGTCGTGCGCCACGGTGTGGGCGAAGGCGTCGAGCTCCTCGTTGCGCGCAAGGAGCTCCGCGTTCGTTTCCCGCAGGGCCCTCTCCATCTCCTTCGTCGCCGTCACGTCCTCGAAGACGGTCGCGAACTCGCCGGGCGCGGGCGAGACGACGAGGACGCGGAAGTGCCGCCCCATCGGCTCGAAGAAGACCTCGATCCGCTCCGGCTCGCCCGTCGTCGCCACGCGCCCGAAGACGTCGAGGTAGGGGGGCTGGCCGGTGCCGTAGAGCTCGGAGGCGCGGCGACCGACGGCGTCGGCGGGGCGGATCCCCGTGTGCGCCTCGTAGGCCGGGTTCGCGTTCGTGACGACGTAGTCGACGGGCGTCCCGGCCTCGTCGAGGACGACGCGGTGGACGGCGACCCCCTCCGTCATCGTGTCGAAGAGGGCGCGGTAGCGCGCCTCGCTCTCGCGGAGCGCCCGCTCGGCCGCCTCCCGCTCGGTGACGTCGACGGCGACGTTCGCGAGGCCGAGGGGGCGCCCTTCCGCGTCGCGCACCGGCCGCGAGTAGAACGAGAGCGTCTTCTCGCGCCCGTCCTTCGCCCGGACCCTCAGGAGGACGCCGTCCGCCGGCTCGCCGCGGATGACCCGCTCCCGCTGCGCCTGCGCGTAGCGGCGGTACTCCTCGTCGGGGTAGATGAACTCGAGCGCCCGGCCGCCGCCGAGGACCTCCTCGCGCGAATAGCCGGTGATCCTCTCGGCGCCGGGGTTCCAGAAGACGAAGCGGTGGTCCCGGTCGAGGCCGGAAAGGAGGACCGCGTTCGTCCCGAGGATCGCCTCGACGAAACGGTCCCAGCCCGGGGCGGCCGAGCCCCCCGCGGGCTCCGCGCCGGCGGCCCCCGGGGCCGCGCCCTCCGCGTCCCGCGGGAGGCCGGTTCGGCTCTCGTCGCTCATCGGGCGTCCTCCGCGACGGCGCGATTCTCGCAGAAGGCGGCCTCCCGTCAGCGGGCTTCGAGGACGCGTCCCTCCGGGAGCTCGATCGCCGACAGGAAGCCCCCCATCCCCGCGCCCGTGTCGAGCCCGACGAGCGAGGGGGTGAGGTAGACGTCGAGCGCGTCGTCGGGCGTGTGCGCCGACTGCTCCTGCGGGAGGCGCTTGACGGGCGTGTGCCCGAAGACGACCCGCTTGCCGGCGTACTCCTGGTAGAAGGCGCGGCTTCGCTGCCAGAGGAGCGGCCGCGGGTCCTTCACCTCCGAGGGGTGGAGCCAGCGCCCCCCCTCGAACGGGAGCCCGGCGTGGACGTAGATCGCGTGCTCGTCCTCGTACCAGAGGGGAAGGGACTTCATCCACTCGACGACGTCCGCCGGCAGGAAGGAGCCGGTCGCCATCGACCGGAGCTCGTCGGCCGTCGGGTCCTCCTCGCGGGAAGGCGGAGCGCCGCCCGTGAAGGAGCGGTAGGTCGTGTAGCAGCCGTTCCCGCGCGGGAGGACGAACTCGGGCGCCCCGTCGCGGCAGGCCTTCAGCCACGCGTCCTCGTGGTTGCCGCGCAGGAGGACGACCTTCGCGGCGGTCTCTCCCGGGAGCGCCCGGACGCGGCGGACGACGTCGGCCGGGCGCGGGCCCCGGTCGACGTAGTCGCCGACGAACAGGAGCGTGTCCTCCGGGAGGAGGACGGGAAGGCGCGAGAGGAGCCGCTCGAGCCCCTCGACGTCGCCGTGCACGTCCCCGATCGCGATCGTTCGTCCCGCCATCCGTCGACCTGAGCGTGGACGATACCGGAGGTCGGGGCGTCCGGCACGGCGTCCCCTGCGCGGCCTCCTCGCGCCGCCTCTCGCTGGTAACCTCGGCGGCCGGCCCGGTCCCTCACGGACCGCGGCGCACGGAGGCCTCGATGCGCAGACGCACAGCGTCCTTCCCCGTCTCCCTCGCCCTCCTCGGCCTCGCGCTCCTCCCCGGGCCGTCGCGGGCCGCCGAACCGGCAGCCGAGGACCGGATCAAGGCGCTGGAGTCGAAGATCGACGACCTCGAGCTCGAGCTCGACCAGGTGAGGAAGTCGAACGACGACGTCCTCTTCTGGCTCCGCCTCTCGGACGTCGCCGAGGTCGACAAGGTCTCGATCGTCGGGCCACCGAACCCGAAGGGGAAGGAGCGCTACGGCATCGCGAACTCGCGCCACCCGCTCCGCTTCGCGCAGTACGTCTTCGTCCCGAAGGGGCTCGACAGGGCGAAGAAGCACCCCGTCGTCGTCCTCCCGCACGGCGGCGTCCACGGCGACTTCACGACCTACCACGTCCACATCGTCAGGGAGATGCTCGCGAAGGGGTGGGTCGTCCTCGCCCCCGACTACCGCGGCTCGACCGGCTACGGGGAGAGCTTCCTCGACGCGATCGACTACGGCGGTCTCGAGGTCGACGACGTCGTCGCCGGCCTCGACTGGGCCGTCTCCGAGCTCCCGTTCGTCGACGGGAGCCGCGCGGCGATCGCGGGCTGGAGCCACGGCGGCCTCATCGCCCTCCTCGCCGTGATCCAGCACCCCGAGAAGTTCCGGGCCTGCTACGCGGGCGTCCCCGTGACCGACCTCGTCACGCGCCTCGGCTACCACGAGCAGAGCTACGAGGACATCTTCGCGGGGAAGAACCACGTCGGGAAGAAGGTCGTCGAGGACGTCGACGCCTACCGGAAGCGGAGCCCCGTCTACTGGGCCTCGAAGCTGAAGACGCCGCTCCTGCTCCACGCCACGACGAACGACCGGGACGTGAACGTCATCGAGGCCGAGAACATGATCGCGGCGCTGAAGGCCGCCGGGAAGAGCTTCGAGTCGAAGATCTACGAGGACGCGCCGGGCGGGCACTCGTTCAACAGGATCGACACCCGCTACGCGAAGGAGTCGCGGAAGGAGATCTGGGCCTTCCTCGAGAAGCACCTCGGGAAGTAGCGCGCGCCGCGCGCGAGCCGCCGACGCGCCCGAAAGGAAGGGACCGCACGATGAGACCCGGGATCTCCCCCGCCGGATTCCTGCTCCGCCTCCTCGCCGCCGCCCTCCTCGTCTTCGCGACGTACAACCCGGCCGGCGTCTCGTTCGTCCACTGGGTGAGGCAGCCCGGGGGCGGGCCGCTGCCGGCGAAGGTCCTCGCCGGGATCCTCCTGGCCGCCGGGTGGGCCTTCTGCGTGAGGGCCACGCTCCGCTCCCTCGGCCACGTCGGGACCGCGCTCGCGGCCGCGTTCTTCGGCGTCCTCATCTGGCTCTTCGTCGACCTGAAGGGAGCGGACGTCGGCGGGGCGGCGATCGCCTGGTTCGTCCTCGCGAGCCTCGCCGCGACGCTCGCGGTCGGGCTCTCCTTCTCGCTCGTGAGGCAGAAGGTGACCGGCCAGGTCGACGACACCGGCCGGGGCTGACGGGTCGGGGAGCGCCCCCGGGCCCGGCGCCCCGGCGCAGAATCGAAACCGCGAAGGAGGCCCGTAATGAGCCGTTCCGTCCTGCGCGCCGAGATCGGCGAGCAGCCCGACGTCCTGGCCCGTCTCCTCGTCCGCGAGGGGGCGAACGTGAGGCGGATCGCGCGCGACCTCGCGCGGCGCGACCTCCGCTTCGTCCTCGTCGCCGCCCGCGGCACCTCGGACAACGCGGCCCGCTACGCGCAGTACGCGCTCGGGTTGACCTGCCGCCTGCCGGTCGCCCTCGCCGGGCCGTCGCTCGTGACGCTCTACGGGGCGCCGCCGCGGCTGAAGGGAGCGCTCGTCGTCGGGATCTCGCAGTCGGGCCGCTCGCCCGACGTCGTCGAGACGGTCGCCTCCGCGCGCCGGGAGGGCTCTCCGACGCTCGCGATCGTGAACGACCCCGAGAGCCCGCTCGCGAAGGCGGCCGCCGAGGTGATCCCGCTCCACGCCGGCGTCGAGCGAAGCGTCGCCGCGACGAAGACCTACACCGCGCAGCTCCTCGCCGTCGCGCTCCTCGCCGCCGGCCTCTCTGGCTCGCGGAAGCACGCCGAGGGGCTCGGCGCCCTCCCCGACGCCGTCGACGAGGCCCTCGGCGTCGAGGCGGCCGCGAGGCGCGCCGCCTCGCGGCTCGCCCCGGCCTCGCGCCTCGTCGTCCTCTCCCGCGGCCTGAACTACCCGACGGCCCACGAGATCGCCCTCAAGCTGAAGGAGCTCGCCCTCCTCGAGGCCGAGGCGCTCTCCGGCGCCGACTTCCGGCACGGCCCGATCGCGCTCGCGGGGCCGAGGCTCCCCGCGATCGTCGTCTCGCCGCCCGGCTCGGCGACCGACGCCGACCTGCTCGCGCTCGCCGAGGAGCTGCGCCGGCGCGGAAGCCCCGTCCTCCCGATCGGCCCGGCGGGGCGCGGAGCGCTCCCCGTCCCGCGCCTTCCCGAGCTGCTCTCCCCGATCGTCTCCGTCGTGCCGGGGCAGCTCCTCGCCTTTCATGCGGCGCGCGCCCGCGGCCTCGACCCCGATGCGCCCCGGGGGCTCCAGAAGGTGACCGAGACCCGCTGAGCCGAAGAGGACTAAGCTTTCCTTCCCGCGCCGCGCGGCGCGGGAGAGAAGGGAAAGGAGTCCCCGCATGAAGAAGACGTTCGCCCTCGCCGCGTGCGCGCTGCTCGCGGCGAGCCTCTTCGCCTGTTCCTCCGACAAGGCCCCCGCCGACGCCGCCATCAAGGCCGCCGAGCAGGCGATCGCCGCCGTCGCCGACGACGCCGGCAAGTACGTCCCCGAGAAGCTCAAGGAGACCCAGGCCGCCCTCGCCGCCGCCAAGGACAGGTTCGCCAGGGGCGAGTACAAGGAGGCCCTCGCCGCCGGAACGGAGCTCGCGAACAAGGCGACCGAGCTCGCGAAGGCGACCGCCGCGAAGAAGGAGGAGCTGACGAAGGCGTGGAACGACCTCGCCGCGTCGCTCCCGCAGACGCTCGGCCAGCTCACGACGAAGATCGCCGAGCTCGGCAGCGCGAAGAAGCTCCCGAAGGGGATCGACGCCGGCAAGCTCGCCCAGGCCAGGGAGGGCCTCGCCGGCCTCTCGAAGTCGTGGGACGAGGCCTCCGCGGCCTTCACCGCCGGGAACCTCACCGAGGCGCTGTCGAAGGCCGGCGGCCTCAAGGAGAAGGGGAACGAGCTCCTCGCCCTCCTCGGCATGGCCCCCGAGGCCGCTCCGGCCCCCGCGCCCGCCGAGGCGCCCGCCCCTGCCCCCGCGAAGTAGCCCCCGCCCTCGCCCGTCGTCCCGCGGCCCCGGCCTCGCCGGGGCCGTTTCCCTTTCCGCGCCCTTCAGAGCGGGCGGAGGACGACTCCCGCGTCCTTCAGCCGCGCCGCGATCTCGCGCGCGAAGGCGGCCGCGCCGGGAGTGTCCGAGTGGACGCAGAGAGTCTTCGCGTCGACCGCGACGCGGGCGCCGCCGGCCGCGACGACCTCGCCGCGGAGGGCGATCGAGAGCGCCTGGGCCGCGGCCTCCTCCGCGCTCGCCTTCAGCGCGCCGGGCCGGCTGCGCGGCGTCAGCGATCCGTCGGGCTCGTAGCCGCGGTCGGCAAAGGCCTCTCCCGCGACCGCGAAGCCCGCTTCGGCGAAGGCCGCGAGCAGCGAGGCGCCCGCGAGCCCGACGAGGACGGCGTGCGGCGCGACG
>JBDIBE010000090.1:0-11017 GCA_039812785.1 Thermoanaerobaculia bacterium
CGCGTGAACTACCCGGGCCTCCCGTCACATCCCGGCCACGCCGTGGCGACGCGGCAGATGAGCGCGTTCGGGTCGATGATCTCGTTCCACGTCCGGGAGGGGCGCGAGGCGGCGATCCGGGTGGTGGGCCGGGCCCGCCTCTTCACCCGGGCGACCTCGCTCGGGGGGGTGGAGAGCCTGATCGAGCACCGCGAGACGAGCGAGGGGAAGGGCTCGACGGCGCCCCCTGACCTCGTCCGCCTCTCGATCGGGCTCGAGCACCCCGACGACCTCTTCTCCGACCTCGAACAGGCGCTCGGGGGAGCGTAGCGGGCCTTCATCCCGTCGGAACAGGGGCTTCACGACCGATCCCGTATCATCCGAGGGCCGCCGGAGAGGACCCGAGACCGGGAGCCAGGAACCGGCCTGCGGCCCCTCGGCGGGACGTCGTGTCCTCGCGGGGCCGCATCCAACCCCAACCGACCAGGACGAGGACCATGGAAAAGAAGCCCGCGAAGAAGACCGCCCGGAAGGCCGCCCCGAAGAAGGCGGCGAAGCCCGCCGTCCCGAAGGCGGAGAATCCGGAGACGGCCGCCGCGAAGCCCCGGCCGAGGGCGGCCGCCCCGAAGGCGAAGAAGGCCCCTGCCGCGCCGCGCGCGAAGAAGAGCCCCGGGAAGATGGAGGCGAAGACGGCGATGACCGAGCCGATGGCCCCGACCCCCGATCCGGTTGCCCAGCCCGACAGCGGCCCGGCCGCGGCCGCGGCCCCGGAGCCGTTCCCCGGGATCGAGGAGGTCCCCGGCTACGACGGGCACGCGAAGGTGGCGCGCCCCTCGCAGGACCCGCTCCCGCCTCCGCCCTACGACCCGGAGGTCCCGGACACCCCGTTCCAGAAGCTCCTGAAGGAGCTCCCGTACCTCTCGGACTACTACGACGAGACCTACGTCTACCTCGTGCCGTGCGACCCGGAGAGCGTCTACTGCCTCTTCGAGGTCGGCGAGGCCACGCGGAACGGCCTCAAGGCGCGCTTCGGCGACGACTTCTTCGAGAAGAACGCCCTCCTCCTCCGCGTCTACGACGTCACGGGCGTCTCCTTCGACGGCTTCAACGCGAACTCGTTCTTCGAGGTCGACGACTACCTCGCCGACAAGGTCGCCTACTGGGTGAAGGCCGCGGGCGGCCGCGACTACGTCGCCGAGATCGGCTACCGCGCCCATGGCACGACCTACTTCGAGAAGGTCGCCCGGTCGAACGCGATCTTCGTCCCGCGCGGCAAGGACGAGCCGGCCGAGGTCCACGTCACGTGGGGCTCGATCACCGTCCCGCACCACGACGTCGAGATCCCGGTCGGCTCCGACCAGTGGCGCTTCAACCAGTACCTCTACTGGAAGCGGCGGAGCCACTCGGCCCCCGAGGAGAAGGGCTACTGGTCGCTCGTCCTCCACCAGCACCTGCCGTTCGTGCGGCACCCCGAGTACGAGGTCGGCCTCGAGGAGCAGTGGTTCTTCGAGGCGGTCGTCTCCGTCTACACGCAGCTCCTCCACGTCATGTGGAACCTGGAGCGCGACAAGGTCGACTTCCGGCTCACGGTGAGCCTCACGCCGCCCCTCCTCGCGATGATGCAGGACCCGCACCTGAAGCTCCGCGCGGCCCGGCACATCGACGAGTGCATCAAGCTCGCCACGCGCGAGCGCGACGGCGCCCGCGGCAAGCCCTGGCTCGGCGCGGCCGAGCAGATCCTTTCGCGCTTCTGGACGGCGAAGCACGTCTGGGACGCGTACGAGGGGGACCTCACCCGGGGCTACCGCGACTTCCAGAACGCGGGGAAGCTGGAGGTCATCACCTGCCCGGCGACGCACTGGATCCTGCCGCTCTACAAGGACTTCCCGGAGGCGATCCGGGCGCAGGTGCAGACCGCGAAGAAGCAGTACGAAAGGGCCTTCGGCCGCTCTCCGCGCGGAATCTGGCTCGCGGAGAACGCGTGGACGCCGGGCCTCGACTCCTTCCTCGCCGCCGAGGGGATCCAGTGGTTCCTCGTGAACCCGCGCGGCCTTCGCGAGGGGGACACGCGCCCCTTCTTCGACTCGGCCAATCCCGTGATCACGCCCGCCGGCGTCGCGGCCTTCCCGATCGACCCCGAGACGCGCGCCAAGATCTGGTCGCGCGAGAACGGCTTCCCGGGCGCGCCGAACTACAAGGAGTGGTACCGCGACCTCGGCTACGACGCCGACTGGGACTACCTCCCCGACTACTGGAAGACGGCGGGCGTCCGCCGCAACACCGGGATCAAGTACTACCGGATCACCGGCAGGGGGGTCGATCTCGGCGGCAAGGCGTACTACGTCCCCGAGTGGGCCGACGAGACGCGCGAGAGCCAGGCGGCCCAGTTCGTCTTCGAGCGCGGCGCACAGGCGAACTATTTCTTCGAGAAGCACGGCGGCCGGAAGCCGTGCGTCGTCTCGGCCTACGACGCCGAGCTCTTCGGCCACTGGTGGGAGGAGGGCCCGGGCTTCATCGAGTCGGTCTTCCGCAAGCTCCTCTGGGACCAGTCGGTGGTCCGGCCCGCGACGCCTTCGGAGTACCTCGCCGAGAACCCGCACCACCAGCGGATGACGCCGGGCGCCTCGAGCTGGGGGAAGGGGGACTTCTTCCAGACGTGGGTCGAGGGGCGCGAGTTCCAGCCGAACACCTGGGTCTACCGCCACCTCTTCCGGCTGATCGGGAAGATGGCCGACCTCGCGACGCGGCACGTCGAGACGCGCGACCCGGTCCTGAAGCGGGCGCTCGACCAGGCGGCCCGCTGCCTCTTCCTCGCCGGCGCCTCCGACTGGGGCTTCCTGATCGAGACGGGGCAGGCCGTCCGCTACTCCGAGGTCCAGATCGTGAGGCACCTCGACCGGGCCAAGGAGCTCCTCCGGCAGGTCGAGGCGGGGCAGGTCCACGAGGACTTCCTCGAGATCCTCGAGGACGCGGACACGATCTTTCCCTACGGCGACATGGACTTCCGCGTCTTCTGCCGCGGCTAACACGCTGTGCGCCCGAGGTTTCCCCCGGGGCCTTGCCCCGGGGGAGCCGGGGGTGCATCCTTCGCGGTCTCATGGCGAGGGACGCCGCCCCGATCGGGGCGCCCCGCATCGGGACAAAGGTCCTGCACAAGTACAACCGCGACCTCGGACCCGGGAGGATCGAGGAGGTCTCGGCGCGCCGGATCGTCGTCTTCTTCCCCCGGACGGAGGAACGCCTCACCTTCGGCGCCGGCGACGCGGGGCTGAAGCCCCTCGAGCTCTCGGCCGGGCGCGACGCCCGCGTCGAGGCGACCGGTGAGGTCGTCACGCTCCTCGCGCGCGAAAGGGACGGGAAGGCCTGGACGACGACGGACGGCCGACGGTTCGACGAGGCAGACCTCTGGCCGGCGGAGATCCCTCAGGACCCGGTCGAGCGCCTCGCGGGGCTCGACGTCGACCGCGCCGCCGCCTTCCGCAACCGGCTCGACGGCCTCTTCCTCCAGCGGCTCCGGCAGGCGAAGGGGCTCGGCTCGTTCCTCGGCGGCAGGATCGCGATCCACCCGCACCAGCTCCACGTCGCCGAGAGGGCGACGGCGCACGACCCGGTCCGCTGGCTCCTCGCGGACGAGGTCGGGCTCGGCAAGACGATCGAGGCGTGCCTCGTCCTCTCGCGCCTCGCGCGGACGGAGAGGGCGGACCGGATCCTCGTCGTCGCCCCGTCGACGCTCACCGTCCAGTGGCTCGGCGAGCTCTGGCGGAAGTTCCACCAGGTACTCGTCCTCCTCGACGGCAAGCGCCGCGCCGACGTCGCCACCGACCACGGCCCGGAGTTCAACCCGTTCGAGGCGCACCGGCGGTCGGTGATCGCCCTCGAGGAGCTCGTCTCCGAGCCGGGTCTCCCGGCGAAGGCGGTGGAGGCGGGGCTCGACCTCCTCGTCGTCGACGAGGCGCACCGGCTCGTCCTCGACGCCGAGGCCGAGCGCGCCGTCGCGCCGCTCGCCCGCGCGGCCAGGCACGTCCTCCTCCTCTCGGCGACCCCTCTCGAGGCCGACACGAACGGCTTCTTCCGGCTCCTCCAGCTCGCCCGGCCCGACGCCTACCGCTCCGAGAAGGAGTTCGTCGCGGCGCTCGCCGAGAACCAGCCGCTCCCTCCCTGCACGAGCGCGACGCGACGGGTCGACATCGGCGGCCTCCCGCCGCGCGTGCCGCTCCCCGTCGAGCTCGATCGCGAGCCGGCCGCGCAGGCGCTCTCGGGAGACGAGAAGGCCGACGCGGCCGACCCCCGGGTGCGCTGGCTCGTCGAGAAGGCGCGGAGCTTCGCGCCCGGAGGGAGCGAAGAGGGGAAGACCCTCGTCTTCTGCCACGACCTCCCGACGCTCCAGTCGCTGAAGGCGCTCCTCGAGCGCGAGACGCGCAAGCGCGTCGCCGTCTTCCACGAGGAGCTGACGCCCGACCGGCGCGACCTCGAGGTCGCCGAGTTCCGCCGGCCCGCGGGCCCGACCTTCCTCGTCTCGACGGAGTGCGGCGGGGAGGGGCGGAACTTCGAGTTCTGCCGGCGGCTCGTCCTCTTCGACCTCCCGCTCGACCCGGCGCAGGTCGAGCAGCGGATCGGCCGCCTCGACCGGATCAGCCGGAGGGAGCGGGTCGAGGTCGTCTACTTCCGCCCGCCCTCGGGCTTCGGGCGCGACCTCGTCGAGCTCTACGAGCGGATCGGCCTCTTCCGCGAGCCGCTCGGCGGCCTCGAGCGCTCCCTCGCGAACGTCGAAGCCGCGATCCGGAAGGCGGAGAAGTCGGCTGCGCGGGGCCTCGCGGGCCTCGACATCGAGCGGCTCGTCGCGGAGGTCCGCGGCGCCGCGCAGGTCCGGCAGCGGGCGGCGTACCACCACCTCCACGCCGAGGGCTTCCGGCCCGAGCTCGCCGCGGGGATCCTCGCGCGCGTCCCGGCCGGCCTCGACGCGGCGATGGAGCGCTTCGTCGTGGCGGCGTGCGAGCTCTACGGCTTCGAGGTCGCCGAGAAGAAGGGGGCGCGCACCTGGTACCTCGAGTTCGGAGGGGACGCGCTCCTCGAGCACCTCCCGGGCGTCCCGGGCGGGAGCCGCTTCCTCGGGACGTTCGACAGGGAGGAGGCCGTCCTCCGCGAGGAGCTCGACTTCTTCGCCTCGGGCCACCCGCTCGTGGAGGGGATCTTTCAGGACCTCGAGGACGGGCCGCGCGGCCGCGCCGCGCTCCTGAAGCTCGAGAAGTCGGGCGCGGCGGGGGAGGGGCTCCTCTTCCTCCATCGGCGCGAGGGGGGCTTCGCCGCCTCGGCCGTCGACCTCGCGGGGCAGTCGCGCCCCGAGTGGGCCGAGCTCCTCCTCAGGGGGCGCGCGAACCTCAAGGGCGTCTCCATCGAGGACTGGAACCCCGAGGTCCCGCGCGGCCGCGGCTGGTCCCCCACCGTCCGCGCCCTCGCCGCCCGCGCCGAGAAGAACGGCCCGATCCTCGCCGCCGCCGCCTTCCGCCTCTCCTGACCCGGCCGCGGGGTCAGGTCTCGAATGATGTATTGTTCTGGGCGGAGCATCATTCCGCGATGACCCCGGTTCGACGCTTCGGCGCGGCCCTCCCGTTCCTTCCGGCCCTCCTCGTCCTCGGCTGCCGGACGACCTCGCCTTCCGTCGGACAGAGCGCGCATCGCTTCTCGGGGACGGTGACGAAGAAGGTCGGCTATCGCTACCTCCTCTACGTCCCGGGAGCCTATGCGGCCGACCCGGCGCGGCGCTGGCCGCTCCTCCTCTTCCTCCACGGCTCCGGCGAGCGCGGGGACGACCTCGCGAAGGTGAAGGTCCACGGCCCGCCGAAGCTCCTCGAAGGGCGAGACGACTTCCCGTTCGTCGTCGTCTCGCCGCAATGCCCGGAAGGGGAGCGCTGGTCGGCGGACGCCCTCGCCGCGCTCCTCGACGACGTGACGAAGCGCCTGAGGATCGACCTCGACCGGGTCTGCGTGACCGGCCTCTCGATGGGAGGCCGCGGGACCTGGGACCTCGCGATGACGTATCCGGAGCGCTTCGCCGCCATCGCGCCCGTCTGCGGCGGGGCTCTCCCCGACCGGGCGTGCCGCCTGCGGGACGTCCCGGTCCGGGCCTACCACGGCGCGAAGGACGACGTCGTTCCCCTCGCCGAGTCGGAGACGGTGATCGAGGCGGTGAGGAAGTGCGGGGGCGCGGCCGAGCTCCTCGTGGACCCCGAGGCCGGGCACGACGCGTGGACCCGGGCCTACGCCGAGCCGGAGCTCTGGGAGTGGCTTCTCGCGAAGAGGCGCGCCGCGCCCCGGTAATACACGATTTCACGCCTGACCCCGTCGGAGGGGGGCGCTTTCTGCCACAATCCGAGGAGTCTCCCGGGACAGACGTCGTTGACGAAAGGAAGAACCGATGCGCCGTTCCGCATGCACGGCCCTCCTCGCCCTCGCGCTCCTCGCCCCGCCCGCCCTCGCGCAGTCGTACGCGCAGGTGAAGGGGATGGACGAGCGCCTCCGGCTCGACTTCGGCGGCTTCTTCCAGGACTTCAGCACGACGCTCCGGATCGACCCGGCGAACGGGTCCGGCACGGAGCTGAGCCTCGAGGACGACCTCGGGCTCGACGCGAACAAGACTTCGTTCCGGTTCGACGGCTACTGGAGGTTCGGCCGGCGCGGCCGGATCGAGTGGGCCTACCAGACCTTCCGCCGTGCGAACGACCACACGCTGAACCGGAGGATCGAGATCAACGACAAGGTCTTCGACGTCGGCGCCTCGGTCAGCTCGGTGTCGAGCGCGCACGTCGCGGAGCTCTACTACTCCTGGTCGCTCCTGAACACGGGCGAGGCCGAGGTGGCCTTCATGCTCGGCGCGTCCACGTTCATCAACAAGTGGTCGTTCGAGGGGACGGGCTACGTGAGCGGCTCGGGGGGAAGCGAGGCCGGCTCCTTCCAGAAGGACGACACCGACCTCGTCGTCCCGGTCCCGGCGATCGGCGCCTCCGTCCGCTACACGCTCCTCCCCGGCTTCATGGCGCACGGCCGGATCAAGTGGATGAAGGCGACGATCGACCAGTACACCGGAAAGATGCTCGACTGGCGCGCCGGCCTCGACTACTACTTCTCGAAGAACGTCGGCATCGGGGCGGTCTGGTCCTCGACGGACATCGACATCGAGAAGGAGCTGAACGGCGGCGGGAACGTCGCCTTCAACTACAAGTACGACGGCCCGCTCGGGTACCTCTCCCTCACCTTCTGACCTCGCCGCGGAGGCGGATCGGGGGCCCGGGACGCGTCGTCCCGGGCCTTGGCGTCTTCGCCCGGACCTGTCGGACCGACTGTGAGCGGGCGCACTCCCGGGAACCCCGGCCCGTCGCCGCGGTCTAAGCTTCCGCCATGACGACAGAGCCGCGCCGCCGCACCCGGGCCGTCCTCGCCTCGTTCGCCGTCGTCGTCCTCCTCGCCGGAGGCGCGCTCGCCCTCGCCCCGGGCTCCGGGAGCGAGAAGGGAGTGAGACCCGTGACGAAGCCTCATGCCTCGTGGAAGGACGTCGACCGGCTCGCCGACGAGGAGAAGTACGAGGAGGCGGCGAAGGCGGCCGAGGCGCTCCTGGCCGAAGCGAAGGCGAAGGGGGACGCCGCCGGCTGGACGAAGGCGCTCGTCACCGTCACCCAGCTCCGGATCGGCCTCCACGGCTACGAGACGGCCGTTCGCCGCCTCCGCGAGGAGCCTTGGCCCGAAGGGGCCCTCTTCCGCGCCCAGCTCTCGCTCCTCTACGGGCACTCCCTCGTCACCTACCAGCGCGCCTACTCGTGGGAGATCGGGCAGCGGGAGAGGGTCGATACGAAGGGGGCCGTCGACCTCAAGGCCTGGACTCGCGAGCAGATCCTCGGCGAGGCGCTGAAGGCGGCGCTCGACGTCTGGGCGATGCGCGAGGCCCTCGGGAAGGAGACGCCGTCCGCCGCCGCGCTCGTCCTGACGCCGAACGATTACCCGAAGGAGATCCGCGGCACGCTCCGCGACGCCGTCAGCTACCTCCTCGTCGACCTCCTCGCCGACACCGCGGGGTGGACGCCCGAGCAGTCGAACGAGATCTGGAGGCTCGACCTCGGCGCCCTCCTCGCGGGCGACGCGAAGAAGGACGCCACGGTCGACCTCGCCTCGCCGTCCGTCCACCCGCTCGTGAAGATCGGCGCCGTCCTCTCCGACCTCGAGGCGTGGCACGCCTCCGCGGGCCGGAAGGGGGCGCAGCTCGAGGCGCGCCTCGAGCGGGGGCGGCGCCTCTCGGCGTCGTTCACGGAGGAGCGCGACCGGGAGCGGATCCGCAAGGACCTCGAGGGCCGCCTCGGCGCCTTCCGGTCCGACCCGTGGTGGGCGATGGGGAAGGCCGAGGTGGCCGAGCTCCACCGTGGCGGGAGCCGCCCGAACCGCCGCGTCGCGGCGCGGCGCGAGGCCGAGGAGGGGCGCGCGGCGTACCCGTCCTCTCCGGGCGGCCAGCGCTGCCTCGCGATCGTGAGGTCGATCGAGGCGCCCGAGGTGCGGCTCCAGGCGATGACGGTGGACGGTCCCGGGAAGCGCTCGATCGAGGTCTCGCACCGGAACCTCGCCTCGCTCTCGTTCCGGGCGGTGAAGCTCGACGCCGAGAAGCAGATCGAGGGCTCGAAGGACTGGTCGGCCCTCCCGACGACGGAGGAGATGCGGAAGCTCGTCCGGAGGGAGGCCGCGGCCGAGTGGAAGGTCGACCTCCCGCCGACGCCCGACTACGAGACCCACCGGACGTTCGTGACGCCGCCGCTCCAGGAGCCGGGCTTCTACGTCGTCCTCGCCTCGGCGCGGCCCGGCTTCGGCGACGCCGACAACGTCGTCGTCGGGACGAACCTCTTCCTCTCCGACCTCGTCCTCGCCGTGAAGCCCGACCCGAAGAGCGGGGACCTCGGCGTGCGCGTCCTCTCCGGCGCGGCCGGGACCCCGGTCTCCGGCGCCGACGTCGCGCTCTGGCGCTTCGACTGGCGCGAGGGGCACCGGCGCGAGGAGGCGAAGACGACCGGCGCCGACGGGACGGTCGCGTTCGCCTCGCGCGAGCGCGGCGCGACCTGGCACCTCCTCGCGAAGAAGGGGCGGGACGTCACGTTCGACGCCCAGCAGGTCGGCTTCTGGAAGCAGGGAGAGGCCGGGAGCCGGACGGCCTCGCTCGTCTACACCGACCGGAGCATCTACCGCCCCGGCCAGAAGCTCTACTGGAAGGTCCTCGCCTACGACGGCTCGGCCGAGGACGCGAGGTTCCGCGCGGCGGCGCAGACGCCGGTCACGGTCTGGCTCGTCGACCCGAACGGCGAACGCGTCGAGACGCGCACCGCGACGACGAACGGCTTCGGCACGGCGGCGGGGGAGATCGTCGTCCCGACGGGGCGCCTGCTCGGCGGGTGGCGGCTCGAGAGCTCCCTCTCCGGGAGCGCCTTCGTCCGCGTCGAGGAGTACAAGCGGCCGACGTTCGAGGTGAGCTTCAAGGACCCGAAAGATCCGATGCGGCTCAACCGGAAGGCCGTCCTGACGGGCGAGGCGAAGTACTACTTCGGCCTCCCCGTCGCGAGCGGCACGGTCGCCTGGCGCGTCACGCGCGAGACGGTCCGCCCCTGGTGGTGGGACTTCTGGGGCTGGGGCCGGCCCGCGAAGGCGCAGACGATCGCCTCCGGTGCGACGACGCTCGCGGCGGACGGGACGTTCGACGTCGCCTTCACCCCCGAGGCCGACGAGACGGCCGGCAAGGCGGCCGGGACGACGTGGCGGTACGTCGTGAGCGCCGACGTCCTCGACGAAGGGGGCGAGACGCGGAGCGCAACGCGCGCCGTGCGGCTCGGCTTCACCTCGGTCGAGGCGAGCGTCGCCTTCCCGACCGGCTTCGTCCGCGACGGCGAGACGGCCTCGGCCACCGTGACGCGCGCGAGCCTCGACGGCGTCCCGAAGGCGGGAAAGGGGCGCTGGAGCCTCGTCGCGCTCGTCCCCCCGGAGAAGACGCCGCTCCCGGCCGACCTCCCGCGAAACGGCGCCGCGCACGACGACGACGAGTCGGCCCCGGAGGGGGCGCCGTACGCGACGCCCGGCGACGCCGTGCGGCCCCGCTGGGACACGGCGTTCCGCGTCGAGGGCGTCCTCCACGGCCTGAAGGACGGCGCGGAGAAGGCGCACGGCGAGGCGACGCACGGAGAAGACGGCGTCGCGAAGCTCGACCTCGGCAAGCTCCGGCCGGGCGCCTGGCGCCTGAAGTACACGACGGTCGACGACTTCGGCGCGACCTGCGAGACGAGCCGCGACTTCCTCGTCGCCGGCGGCACCGCCGCGCCGCCCGTCCCGCTCGCCCTCCTCGTCGAAGAGGGGACGGTGAAGGTGGGCGGCACGGCGCGCCTCCTCGCCTCCTCGGGGCTCCCGGGCCAGGAGATGCTCCTCGAGCGCTTCCGGAACGGGAAGCTCCTCTCGCTCACGGTCGTCCGGTCGGGCGAGGGAAAGACCGTCTTCGAGATCCCGGTGACGGAGGAGGACCGCGGCGGCTTCGGCGTGACCCTCTCGGCCCTCCGGGACCACCAGTGGATGAGCCAGTCGGCGGCGGTCCTCGTTCCATGGGACGACCGCGAGCTGAAGCTCGACTTCGCGACGTTCCGCGACCGGATCCGCCCCGGCACGCGCGAGACGTGGCGGGTCACGGTGAAGTCGCCCTCGGGGAAGCCCGTCGAGGCGGGGGCCGCCGAGCTCCTCGGCTACATGTACGACCGGAGCCTGGACGTCTTCGCGCCCCACCATCCGCCGTCCGTCCTCGGGCTCTACCCGTCGCGGACGGCGACCCCCTGGACGCGGGCGACGCTCGGCACGGCCCCGGCGCAGTGGGTGAACGGGACCTTCGCGCCGCTCCCGTCGCCGCCGACGCTCGACCCCGACCGGCTGAAGGAGCTCGACCGCTACGGCATCGGCGGCCCCGGCGCCCGCGGACGGCGCGTGATGATGCGCGGGGCCGTCGGCGGCGCGATGCTCGCCGAGTCGGCCGTCG
>JBDIBE010000091.1:0-10993 GCA_039812785.1 Thermoanaerobaculia bacterium
CGCGCCCGCTTCCCTTCGCTCGCGGCGGCCGTCGGCGTCCGCGTCGTCCCGGCGGTCGTGCGGCTCGGCCCGGCCGAGGCGCCCGCCACGGTCTACGGCGTCGGACCGGGGACGCTCGAGGCCTTCGGCCTCAGGGCGGAGGGGGGGCGCCTCCTCGGCGGGTACGACGAGCGGTCGCGGGCGCGGACGGCGCTCGTCGGCGCCCGGCTCGCCGCGACGCTCGGGAAGAGGCGGAACCCTCTCGGAGAGCGGCTCGAGGCGGGCCCGGAGATGTACGAGGCGGTCGGCGTCCTGCGCGCCTCGGCCTCGCAGGCGGGGAGCGGCGGCGAGCTCGCGGGCGTCGACTGGGACTCCGGGCTCCTCGTGCCGCTCGGCTCCGAGCCCGGCGCTTCCGCCGCGCCGGAGAGCGACTACCCCGTCGACCTCCTCGTCCTCCGCTTCTCCGACCCGGGCGAGGCGGCCCGGGCGGCGCGGCTCCTCGCGCCGCTCGTCCCGGCGGGCGCCGCCGTGACGACGCCGACACAGGCCGTCGAGCAGTACCGGGCCGCGCACCGCTCCTTCGACCGCGTCGTCCTCCTCGTCTCGATCCTCACCGCCGCCTCGGCGGCGTTCGGCGTCACGAACCTCCTGCGCGCCTCCGTCCGCGCGCGCTCGGTGGAGATCGGCCTCCGCCGCGCCTCGGGCGCGCGGCGCGAGGACGTCCGCCTTCAGTTCCTCGCCGAGGGGCTCCTCCTCGGCCTCGGCGGCGGCCTCCTCGGCATCGCGCTCGGCGCGCTCCTCTCCGTCACGCTCCTCGCGCGGGCCGGCTGGACGCCCCACTTCGCCCCCGCGACGCTCCTCCTGCTCGCCGGCGGCTCGGCCGCCTTCGGCATCGCCGCCGGGATCCGCCCCGCGAACGAGGCGGCCGCGCTCGACCCGGCCGCGACGCTGAGGCTCGAGTGATCGGCGCGCTCCTCCTCGCCGCCTCGCTCGCCGGCGCGCCCGCCGCGGCCGAGGAGATGCCCGTGGCGAAGGCCGTCGAGGCCGCGCTGACCGGGAACCCCGACCTCCTCGACGCGGTCGACGCCGCCGCGATCGCCGCCGCGAGCCTCTCGTCGGTGAGGTCGCAGTACCTCCCGCAGGTGACGCCCTACCTCGCCCCCTCCTTCCGCGACGGCGGCGCCCCGACGCTCTCGCGCTACGGGGTCGCGGCCTCCGAGCAGCTCCCCTTCGGCACGCGGCTCTACGGCAGCGCCGAGGCGCTGAAGGCCGAAGGAGACGCCTCGTGGAGCACGCTCTACTCGCTCTCGCTCGCCCAGCCGCTCCTGCGCGGCCTCGACCCGGCCGTGACGCGCGAGCCGCTCCGGCAGGCGGGGCGGCAGGTCGACACGGTCGGGCGGAACCTGACGGTCCAGAAGCGGAGGACCGTCGTCGCCGTCTGGACCGCCTACCTCGCCTCGATCCTCCAGGGCGAGCTCGTGGAGGAGGCCGCCGGGAGGACGGAGCGAGCCGAGACGATCCTCGCCTCGAGCCGGGCCAAGGAGGAGGCCGGGAGCGTCTCGCGCCTCGACGTCCTCCGGGCCGAGCAGCTCGTCGCGCAGTCGCGCTCGCAGGAGAACGACACGCGGAACGCCCGCGAGGACGCCCTCGACCTCCTCGCGCGCCTCATGGGGCGCCCCGCCGGAAGCCGCTGGAGCCTGCGGGCGCCCGAGCGGCTCCCGGTTCCCGTGCCGGCGGAGGAGGCCGCGATCGAGGCCGCCCTCGCCGCGCGGGAGGACGTGGTCGAGGCCCGGGAGCGGGTGCGGGACGCCGAGTACCAGCTCCGGATCGCGAAGAGCAACCTCCTCCCCTCGCTCGACGCGGCCCTGACGTGGTCGGCCGCGGGGAGCGGCGGGAAGCTCGGCGACGCGCTCGGCTCGACGGGCCCGTCGACGTGGACCCTCGGCCTCTCCTCGCAGGTCCCCTTCAACCTCGGCGCCCAGCTCGCCGCGAAGAGCCAGGCGGAGGTGACGCTCCGCTCGGCGAAGCGGAACGTCGAGGCGCTCGAGGCCGACGTCGTCCGGCAGGTGAGGGCCGCGGCGCGGCGGCTCGCGACGGCGCGCGACCGGCTCGCCCTCGACGCGGCGAACGAGGAGGTCGCGCGGATGCAGCTCGAGGTCGCGCAGCTGCGCTTCTCCAAGGGGCTCACCGACAACTTCTTCGTCGTCGACGCCGAGGGGCTCTACAACTCCACGCGCGTCTCGCTCCTGACGTCGCGCCAGCAGGTCCTCCTCTACGAGCTCGCCCTCCTCTCGGAGGCGGGGCTCCTCCGCCCCGAGGAGTTCCTCCCCCGCCCGGCCCCCGCGCCGTAAACTGGCGCCACCCATGCTCGACGCCGACCGGATCGCTCCGGCGGCGCGGCGCCTCCGCGAGGCGCTCGCGCTCGTCTCCGCTCTTCCGCCGCGGAGGAAGGCCCTCCTCGCGGGTGCGGGCGCGCTCCTCCTTTCGGGGGCCGTGATCCTCGCGCGGCTCTCCGCCGTCTCCGACGCCGTCGGCGAGGTGCGCGTCGTCCGCGGGACGCTCCGGATCACGGTCGCCGTCTCGGGGCTCCTCGCCCCGGCGCGCGCCGAGAGCTACGGGCCGGAGATCGCGGGCGTCGAGCTGAAGGTCGTCGAGCTCGCTCCCGAGGGGAGCTGGGTCAAGCCGGGGGCGCTCCTCGTCCGCTTCGACGACGGGCCTTTCCGGCGGGAGCTCGAGGCCGCCCGGTCCCGCCTCGTCCAGACGTCGGGCGAGGCCGAGCAGGCGCGCCAGGCGCTCCGCGCCCTCCTCGCGACCCAGAAGAGCGAGCGGCTCGAGGCCGAGGCGGGCCTCGCCCGCGCCGAGCTCGACCTGACGACGTTCGTCAACGGCACCGCGCCGCTCGAGGTGCAGCTCTCGGCGGCGGCCGTCGACCGCGCCGTCCGGGAGGCGGACGAGGCGAGGCAGAAGCTCGAGGGGCTCGCCCCGTTCGCCGAGAAGGGGTACGTCTCGCGCGACGAGCTCCGCGCCGCGGAGCGGAGGGCGACCGAGGCGCAGGCCGACCTCGTCCTCGCCCGGCAGCGGCACCGGACGCTCACGCAGTTCACGCACCCGCAGCTCCTCGCCCAGAAGCAGCAGGAGCTCGCCTCGCGGAGGGCGGCGCTGAAGGTCGTCGGCGAGAAGACCTCCGCGCAGGCGGCGCAGGCGAAGGCCGCGGCCGACCTCGCCGGCGCCCGCGCGGACGAAGCCGCCCGCGCCGTCGCCGACGTCGAGCGGCGCGTCGCCCTCTGCACCGTCACCGCGCGCTCTCCCGGCCTCGTCGTCCACCGCGAGATCTTCGAGAAGGGCGGCGAGAAGCGGCGCGTCAGGGTGGGCGACGCCGTCTTCGCCGGGCAGCCCGTCCTCGACCTCCCCGACCTCTCCGAGATGCTCGTCGAGACGCGCGTGAAGGAGGGGGAGATCCACCGCGTCGCGGCCGGGCAGAAGGCCGAGGTGAGGCTCGAGGCCTTCCCCGACGAGACGTTCCCGGCGACCGTCCTCCGCCTCGGGGCGCTCACGGCAGGCGACCGCGGCGAGGCGCGCACGTTCCCGCTCGTCCTGAAGCTCGAGAAGACCGACCCGCGCCTCCGGCCCGGGATGACCGCCCAGGCGCTCGTCGTCGCCGGCGAGGTCGCCGACGCCCTCCAGGTCCCCGTCGACGCCGTCCGCTACGAGGGCGAGAAGGCCGTCTGCACGGTGAAGACGGTGACGGGCACCGAGACGCGCCCCGTCACGACCGGCCGCAGCAACGCCTTCTTCGTCGAGATCCGCCAGGGCCTCGCCGAGGGCGACGTCGTCCTCCTCTCCCGGTAGCGGGGTCAGGTCTCGAACGGTGTATTGTTCTTCGAACAATACACCGTTCGAGACCTGACCCCGAGTCCTACCTCCCGGCGCGGGCGGCGGCGTCGAGGAAGCCGAGGTGCGTGCCGGTGAGCCAGTGGCCGCCGTCCACCGGGAGGCAGGCGCCGGTGACGTAGCCCGCCTTCTCCTCGTCGGCGAGGAAGGCGATCGCCTCGGCGACCTCCTCGGCCGTCGTGTAGCGGCGGAGCGGGATCGACTCGACGATCTCGCGCGCGAGCGCCTCGTCGAGCCAGAGGTTCCGGTCGGTCCCCTCGGAGCGGAAGGGGCCGGGGGAGACCGCGTTGGCGCGGATGCCGTGACGGGCCCACTCGACGGCGAGCGTCCGCGTGAGCGCGAGGACGCCCGCCTTCGCCGCGGCGGAGTGGATGACGCCCGGCCCCGCGCCCCAGGCGTAGTCGGCGACGACGGTGACGATCGCGCGCCTGCGGCCGTCCGCCGCGTGGGCCTCGATCATCCTCCGGCCGAAGGCCGAGCAGCAGTAGAAGGTGCCGTTGAGGACGATGTCGACGACGGCCTTCCAGCCGTTCGGCGAGAGCTTCTCGGCCGGGCAGACGAAGTTGCCCGCCGCGTTCGCGAGGAGGACGTCGAGCGCGCCCCATCGCTCGTGGAGCGCGGCGGCCATCTTCGCGACGTCGTCGTCGTAGCGGACGTCGCACGCGAAGGTCGCGACGTCGGCGGCCCCCGCCGCGGCGATCTCCTTCGCGGCGGCCTCGAGGACGGCCGCGCGCCGCCCGCAGATCGCCACCCGGTCGCCCCCGCGGGCGAAGCGGAGCGCCGCCGCCTTCCCGAGCCCCGTCCCGCCCCCGGTCACGAGCACCGTCCTCGCCATCCCGGCCTCCTTTGGCGCCCCCTGCTTCGCAGCGAATTGGGTCTCGCGCGCGGGACGCGTTTGCCCTACTATCCCGCCCTTTGTCCAAGGGGCCCCGGCCCGATTCTCATTCGAGGAGTGAACTTGAAGAAGACGAAACTGCTCGTCGTCGCTGCCCTCTTCACCCTGCTCGCGCCGCAGGCGCGCGCGGCCCGGTGGATCGTCCCCGGCTCGGCCCACGCGAGCGGCTCGGGCGGGACGAACTGGCGCACCGACCTGACGCTCGTGAACCCTTCGGCCGCGGCCGCCTCCGTGACCGTCTGGTTCCTCCCGGCGAACGCCGACAACACGACGCTCCCCTCCCCGGCGTCGCGCACGGTCCCCGCCGGCGGGCAGCTCGTCCTCCCCGACGTCCTCGACACGCTCTTCGGCCGTTCGGGAGGCGGCGCTCTCCTCGTCGAGTCGGGCGAGACGTCGCTGACGGTCGCGAGCCGGACGTACAACGAGCTCCCCGACCGCGAGTACGGCATGTCGCTCCCGGGCGTCGCCGTGACGCAGGCGATCACCCCCGGCGAGACGGGGCACCTCGTCTTCCTCGCCAAGTCCGACCGCTACCGGACGAACGTCGGCTTCGCCGGGACGACGGGCCAGCGCGGCACCGTCCGCGTCCGGCTCCGCAACGCCGCCGGCGCGCAGATCGGCGAGGGGGCCCTCGAGCTCCTCCCGAACGGGCAGACGCAGATGAACGACGTCTTCGAGACGCTCGGCGCCCCGGCCACGACGGTGGCCCGCGCCGAGGTGACGGGCGACGTGCCGTTCGTCTCGTTCGCGACGGTCATCGACAACAAGACGGGCGACCCCTTCGCCGTCCTCGCCCAGCGCGCCTCGGCCGCCTCCGTGGACCTCGTCATCCCCTCCACGGTCCACAAGGACGGCGCGAACGGGGCGCGCTATCGCTCCGACCTCCGGATCTTCAACCCCTCGACGGAGGCGGCGAGCGTCACGCTCTCCCTCTACCCCGGCGGCGCGACGACCTCCTCTCCCCAGACGCGGACGATCCCGATCCCCGCCTCCGGCCTCGCCGGCCTCGACGACGTGCTCGCCGGGACGTTCGGCCTCTTCGACGCCTACGGCGCCCTCCGGATCACGTCGACGCGCCCCGTCCTCGCCCTGACGAACACCTTCAACGACGCCCCCGAGGGGACGTCGGGCCAGGAGCTCCCCGGCGTCGCCGTCTCCTCGTTCGCCGCCGCGGGCGACACGCTCCGTTTCGCCGGCCTCTCGGGCGACGGCTTCCGGACGAACCTCCTCTTCGTGAACCTCGGCGACGCGGCGCTCAGCCTCACGGCGAAGTTCAAGGGCGCCTCGGGGAACGTCCTCTCGACGGTCGCCTACAGCGTCCCGCCGAAGGCGATGCTCCAGGAGAACAACGTCTTCCCCGCCGGCTCCTCGGGCTTCCTCGAGCTCGGGCCGCCCGCCGGCGCGCGCCTCGCGGCCGGGAGCCCGTCGTTCTACGTCCTCGCGACGGTGATCCACAACGTCTCGAACGACCCGTTCCAGGTGACGCCGAACGTGCAGGCCGCGACGCCCTCGGGCTCCTGCGTGCGTGCGACGCTCCCGAAGGCCGGCACGGTCTACGGCTTCCGGGTCACGTCGCCCGACGGCATCCTGAGCTCGACGACGACGTTCCTCTCCGTGTCGGACACCGTCTCGACCTCCCGGACCGAGTCGACGGCCGGCGGCGTCACCACCATCTCGACGGCGACGAAGACGATCGCCTACCTCCCCGGGAACCTGATCGGCGTCGTGAGCGTCGACGACTCCGCCCAGACGCAGGTCGGGACGATCCGCACGCTCGTGACGTTCAGCCCGACGCTCGTCGGCGGCCCCGGCCCCGACATCTGCCCCGCCTTCACCTGGACCTCGCCGTCCGTGGGCATCTCCACGACGACGTCGACCCCTTACGGCGGCGGGACGGTGAACAGCGCCTCCGTGCCCGCGCGCGGCCGCGTCGTCTCGACGGACGAGACGATCACCGTCCCGGCAGGGACGTTCCGGACCTACCGCACCTTCGTCGAGCGCGACGACCTGACGACGACCGAGACCTGGTTCGCCTACGACTCCGCCCTCGCCGTGAAGCAGGTCGACGTGACCGCGAAGGGGACCCAGACGATCGAGGCGACGAAGCTCCAGTAGCCCCCGACCCGGGGCGGCCCGCCGGGCCGCCCCGGGCTTCCCCGGCTCCCTATACTCGCGCCGTGAACCGGGAGCGCTGGACCTCCTTCCCCGCCGCGACCGACGAGGAGCGCGCGCGCGTCGCCGTCGTCGCCGCGGCGGCCGCCCGCCGCGAGCTCCGCGTGGCCGCGGCCGACGGCACGGAGCGCCTCCTCGGCGCGACGCTGGCGCTCGAGGCCGAGGCCCCGTTCGACGGGAAGGCCGCCGTCGTCGCCCGCCTCGCCTTCGACGCCGAAGGGCCCGGGGACGGAGAGACGCTCCTCGACGACGCGTGGGCGCTCCTCGACGCCTTTCTCGAGGACGCCGTGGCCCGGGCGCGCTCCGGCG
This sequence comes from Thermoanaerobaculia bacterium, assembly GCA_039812785.1. Taxonomy (GTDB): domain Bacteria; phylum Acidobacteriota; class Thermoanaerobaculia; order UBA5066; family UBA5066; genus UBA5066. The sequence continues at coordinate 7,247 of JBDIBE010000091.1, forward strand.
AAGCGCGGTGAGCCGGAGCGCTCGCGCCGCGCCCGACCCGCTCGGCCTCTTCCACCCGGCGGTCGCCTCGTGGTTCCGCGAGGCGTTCCCCGCCGGGCCGACGGAGGCGCAGCGGCTCGCCTGGCCCGCGATCGCCTCCGGCGAGGACGTCCTCCTCGTCTCGCCGACGGGCACGGGCAAGACGCTCGCCGCCTTCCTCGTCGCCCTCGACGGGATCCTCCGGCGCCGCCTCGCGGGGGACGACGCGCCGCGCCTCGCGACGCTCTACGTCTCGCCGCTGAAGGCGCTCGACAACGACGTCCACCGGAACCTCGAGCGGCCGCGCGCCGGGATCGCCGCGCAGCTCGGGGCGGGCCGCGTCCCGATCACGACCGCGGTGCGGACGGGCGACACGCCGGCCCGCGAGCGGACGAGCCAGCTGAAGGCGCCGCCCGACGTCCTCATCACGACGCCCGAGTCGCTCTACCTGATGCTGACCGGCGGCGGGCGCCGCGCGCTCGAAGGGGTCTCGACCGTCGTCCTCGACGAGGTCCATTCCGTCGCGGGGACGAAGCGCGGGAGCCACCTCGCCCTCTCGCTCGAGCGGCTCGAGGAGGTGATCGCGCGGGCCGGCGGCGCCGCGCCGCAGCGCGTCGCCCTCTCGGCGACGGTCGCGCCCGTCGACGTCGTCGCCGCGTTCGCCTCGGGGACGGGCAGGAGGATGAAGCCGCTCGTCGTGGCGGCGAAGAAGGCGCTCGACCTCGTCGTCTCCTCCCCCGCGCCCGACTTCCGCGACCTCCCCGACGGCTCGGCGTGGGGCCCGGCCGTCGAGGCCGTCGTGAAGGAGGTCGAGTCGCGGAAGACGACGCTCGTCTTCTGCAACAACCGACGCCTCGCCGAGAAGGTCTCGCGGAAGCTCTCCGACGCGACGGGAGCCGACGTCCCGACGCATCACGGCTCGGTCTCGCGCCCGCGGCGCGAGGAGATCGAGAAGGAGCTGAAGGCGGGGAGCCTCCCCGTCCTCGTCGCGACCGGCTCGCTCGAGCTCGGGATCGACGTCGGGCACGTCGACTCCGTCGTCCTCCTCGAGAGCCCGAAGGGGATCGCGCGGGGCCTCCAGCGGGTCGGCCGCTCCGGCCACCTCGTCGGCGAGACGGCGCGCGGCCTCTTCGTCCCTCTCTATCTCGACGACCTCTTCGAGAGCGCGGCGACGGCCGAGGCGATGCGCGACGGGGCCGTCGAGGAGACGCGCCCGCCCGACTTCCCGCTCGACGTCCTCGCGCAGCAGCTCGTCGCGGAGGCCGTGGCCCGCGCCGCCGACGGCCTCGCCGTCACCGCCGCCGAGCTCTTCGCCCTCGCGCGGAAGGCCTATCCCTACAGGTCGCTCCCGCGCTCGCTCTTCCTCGAGACGCTCGCGATGCTCTCGGGGAAGTACCCGCGCGAACGCTTCAGGGAGCTCGCCCCGAAGCTCGTCTGGGACCGCGCGACGGACCGCGTCACGCCGCTCCCGGGCGCGCGGATCGCCGCTCTCCTCGACGGCGGGACGATCGGCGACCGCGGCACGTTCCGCGCCGTCCTCCGCGACCGGAAGACGCTCGTCGGCGAGCTCGACGAGGAGTTCGTCCACGAGACAAAGGAGGGGGACGTCTTCCTCCTCGGCTCGCGCTCCTGGCGCGCCGTCGAGATCGGCCACAGCGCCGTCGTCGTCGAGGAGGCCCCCGGCCTGCCGGCGCCGCGGATGCCGTTCTGGAGGGGCGAGGGGCTCGGGCGGACGGGCGACCTCGGCGAGCGGATCGGCCGCCTCCGGCGCTTCGTCGCCGAGCGACTCGACGACCCGGGGCTGAACGCGGAGGTCTCGCGCCGCTATGCGACGACGCCCGACGCGACGGCCGCGATCGTCGGCGCCGTGCGGCGCGAGGCGACCGAGTCGGGCGGCCTCGCCTCCGACCTCGCCGTCGTCTTCGAGACCTTCCCGAACGACCTCGGCGACCCGTGCATCGTCGTCCGCTCGCTCTTCGGCCGCGGCGTGAACCTCCCCTGGTCCCTCGTCCTCTCCGCCGTCCTCCGCGAGGAGACCGGTGTGGACGTCGAGACGGTCGCCTCCGACGACGGGATCCTCCTCCGGATCCCGGGGGCCGAGCGGGAGGTGCCGCTCGAGCGGCTGTCGCGGATCTCCCCCGCCGAGGCGAAGGAGCGGCTCCTCGCCCAGCTCCCGAACTCGCCGATGTTCGGGGCGCGCTTCCGCGAGAACGCCCAGCGCGCGCTCCTCCTGCCGCGCAGCCGGAGCGGCCGCCGGACGCCGTTCTGGCTCCAGCGGATCAAGGCGAAGGACCTCCTCCAGACGACGCGCTCGCTCCCCGACTTCCCCGTCGTCGCCGAGACCTACCGCGACTGCCTCCGCGACCTCTGGGAGATGGACCGCCTCCTCGCGCTCCTCGACCGTATGGAGAAGGGGACGGTCGCGCGCCTCCTCGAGAAGCGGCGCGCCCCGTCGCCCGCGGCCGCGTCGCTCCTCTTCAAGTTCGTCGCCGTCTACATGTACGAGTGGGACGCGCCGCGCGCCGAGCGCGACCTCCACGCCGTCGCCGCGAACCGCGCGCTCCTCGGCGAGGTGCTCGGCGAGAGCCTCGACGACGGCCTCCGCCCCGAGGCGGCCGAGGCGGCGCGCGCCGACGCGACGCGCCGGACGCCGCACCGGATGGCCCGGACGGCGGAGGAGCTCCTCCTCGCTATAATGGAAAATCAAGACCTGACCCCAATCGAGGCGACGGAGCGCTGCTCCGGGAACGCGGGCGAGTTCGTCGCAGAGCTCGAGGCGCGGGGGTCGGTCCTCAGGGTGGCGGTCACGGGCGAGGAGCGGCTCGTGCCGGCCGAGGAGGCCGCGCGGTTCGCGGCGCTCGCGGACGGGACGCTCTCGCGGGAGGAGCGCGACCGGCTCGTCCTCGGGTACGTCGGGACGCGGGGGCCGGCGACGGCGGCCGAGGTCGCCGCGCGGTACGGGCTTGCCGAAGACGACGTCCTCGACTCGCTCGAGAGGCTGAGGCTCGAGGCGCTCGTCGTCGCGGGGCGGCTCGGCGGGGAGCCGGGCGCGCGGCGCTTCGCCGGCGCGCGGCTCGCCGAGGCGATCCGGAGGCGGACGCTCGGGATCCTCCGCGGCGAGATCCGCCCCGTGCCGCCGCCCGTGCGGCGCGCGTTCGTCGCGCGGAGGCAGGGGGCGGTCGCCGGCCATCGCTTCGCCGGGCCCGACGCGGCGGAACGGGCCCTCGGGATGCTGCGAGGCCTCGCTCTCCCCGTCGCGTCGTGGGAGGCCGCGATCCTCCCCGCCCGGCTCGCCGAGCCGGAGCCCGACGCCCTCGACGTCCTCGCCGCGCGCGGCCTTCTCGTCTTCCGCCTCGCCGGGGAGAAGGAGCTGAAGGCCTCGCGGATGTCGCTCTTCTTCCGGGGCGAGGGGCGGTTCGTCCTCCCCGAGGCCCCGGCGGACCTCGAGGGCGTCTCGGGCGACGCGCGCGCCCTCCTCGAAGCTCTCGGCCTCGGCGGCGCCTCGTTCCTCTCCGACCTCGCCGGCTCGCTCGGGAAGCGCCCGGAGGCCCTCGTCGGGCCTCTCCGCGAGCTCCTCCTCGCGGGCCTCGTCTCGGGCGACGGCTTCCACGGGCTTCGAGAGATCCTCCGGGCGAAACGCGCCGCGCCTGCCCCGGCCGCGCCCCCCGCGCGACTCGGCGCCGTCCCGTCGCGGCGCGACCTCAGGGCCGCGGAGTCCCGCGTCGCCTC
>JBDIBE010000092.1:0-10385 GCA_039812785.1 Thermoanaerobaculia bacterium
GGCCGGCCGCGGCGGAAAGCGCCGCGTCGACGTCCGGCGCCCCGAGGGCGAGGGGCTCCGGCTCGTCGGCGGGGACGAGCGAGGCGGACCAGAGCGGGTCGGCGGGGTCGGCGAGGAGAAGCGCCTTGAGCGCGTTGCCGGCGCGCGCGGCCGCCTCCCGCGAGGCGAACAGCTCGCCCTTCCTCCGCTCGAGCTCCGCGACGGGAGGGGCGAGGTCGGCCTCGGAGAGCGTCCCCGCCCCGACGCGCGCCTCGACGTCCGCCTTCTGCCTCACGGCGAGAGCGACGGCCGACTCGCGCGCCTCGACGTCGCGGCGCGCCGCGAGAAGGGTCCAGTACGCGCGCTCGACGGCGGCCACGGTCTCGGAGGCGACGCGCGCGACGGCCGCCGCGGAGCGGGACCGATCGACGCGCGCGACGCGGAGCCCCTGGCGGGCCGGGTCGATCGAGCGGTTCTTCAGGAGCGGCTGGCGGAGCTCGAGGCCGATCGAGGTCGACCAGGACGGGGAGAGGATCGCGAAGACGTTGTCGGTCTCGTCGCGCGTGGCCGACGTCGTGAAGGCGAGCGTCCCGCCCGTCGGAAGGAGCTGCGAGATCCCGAGGCTCGCCGCCCACCCCTGGCTGTTCGGGGCGAGCTCGCCTTCCGGAGCGCCCGAGATGATCGAGTTCACCGGGTCGGTCCGGTCGCGCCAGCGGGCGTCGGCGCGGAGGGTCGGGTCGTACGCCCCCTTCGCGCGCGACTCTCCGGACGCGCTGATCGCCTCGCTCTCGCGCTCGACGCGGAGGTCGACGTTCTTCTCGAGGGCCCGGGCGCGGGCCTCGGCGAGAGTGAGGGGGGCTTCCGCGGGGGGCGCGGCGGTCGCGGCCGAGGCGACGAGCGCCGCGAGGACGAGGGCGGGGGCCTTCACCGGCCGCTCCCGTCCGGCCCGGCGGCAGGGATCCGGACGCGCTGCAGGCGGGGGTCGAGGGCGTCGGCGAAGCGCTCGAGCAGGTCGGGGTCGACCGAGGCGAGCGCCTCCCGCTCTACCGGCGTCAGCCCCTCGGGATCGCGGCCGGCGTCGGCGAGCGTCTCTCCCGGGTCCGACCGGAACCTCTGGCGGAACTCCTCGTCGGTCGCGAGCTTTCCGAGGATCCGTTCGACGGTTTTCTGCGACATTGCGGTTCCCTTCCGTCGACGAGATAGGCAATTCGGCTGCCAACCGCAGGAACCGCGGATGAAGCGTGGAATGTATTGTCAGGTATCGATTTGCGCGTGAGTAGGTCGACTCGAGCGCCTGCGGTGTTCGCGGGTCAATGTGCTCGCGGGTGAGCAACATGCTCGAGTCGAGTCAGTTGCCGGCGTCCAGGCCGAGTCGCCTCAGCTTCCCGTAAAGCTGTCCCCGGGTCAGGCCGAGCGAGCGGGCTGCCCGGCTCTTGTTGAAGCGGGCGGCCTGCAGCGCCTTCTCGATCGCCGTCCGCTCCAGGTCGGCGAGGGAACCCTCGGAAGGGGGCGGGGCGGGCGGCTCGCGACCGGGGGCCGTGCGGGCCGGAAGGGGCGAGGGGATCGGCGCGCCGAGCGAGAGGTGCTCGTGGGTGACGAGCCCGCCGTCGCAGAGGATCGAGGCGCGCTCGAGGACGTTCCGGAGCTCGCGGACGTTTCCGGGCCAGCGGTAGCGGACGAGCGCCTCCCGCGCGTCGCGCGAGATGCCGGCGGCGGGGCGGCCGAGCTCGGCGCCGATCTCCTCGAGGAAGGCCCCGGCGAGCGGGAGGACGTCGTCCGGCCGCTCCCTGAGCGGCGGGATCCGTATCTCGAAGACGGCGAGCCGGTAGAAGAGGTCCTCGCGGAACGCGCCGCGCTCGATGGCGGCGCGCAGGTCGCGGTTCGTCGCGGCGACGACGCGGATTTCGGCGCGGAGCGTCCGGGTGCCGCCGAGGCGCTGGAACTCGCGCTCCTGGAGGACCCGCAGGAGCTTGGCCTGGACGGAGGGGCTCGTCTCGCCGACCTCGTCGAGGAAGAGGACGCCCCCCTGCGCGAGCTCGACCCGTCCCGGCTTCGCGCCGGCCGCGCCGGTGAAGGCGCCCTTCTCGTGCCCGAAGAGCTCCGACTCGAGGAGCGCGTCCGGAAGCGCGGCGCAGTTGAGCGCCACGAAGGGGCCGCTCGCGCGGCGAGAGGAGGAGTGGAGAAAGCGCGCGACGACCTCCTTGCCGGTGCCCGACTCGCCGGACAGGAGGACGGTCGTCTCGGCCGCGGCGACTTTCGAGGCCTGCGTCAGGACGTCCTTCCAGGAGCGCGACACGCCGATGATCCGCGAGGGGCGGCCGCGCGCGGCGAGCTCGGCGGCGAGCCCCTCGACGCGCCTCTCGAGCTGGCGGGCCCGCTCCTGGGCCTCCGCGCTCCGCCTCGCCTCCTCGGCGAGGCCGTGGTGCGAGAGGGCGAGGTGGACGTACTCGGCGATGCGCCTGGCGATGAGGACGTCGCGCGCGCCGAAGGCGCCGGTGGAGTAGGAGACGAAGTTCAGGGCGCCCACGAGGACGCCGTCCTCCACGAGCGGGACGCGAAGGACGGCTCGGAACCCGAACCGCACGAGAGGGAGATTGGCCTGCCGGACGGTCTCGTCCGCGGTGATGTCGTCGAGGAGCATGAAGTCCCAGGCGCGGTTCGCGAGCTCCGGGTCGGGGAGCGGGACGACCTCCGGCACCTGCACGCCGTCCGGCACGGCCGTGTGCGCCCAGACCCGGACCGACTGGCGATCGGGGGTGAGCCGGCCGAGGAGGAGCGCGTCGTGGGGTATGACGCGCCGGGAGACCTCCGAGACCCGGTCGAAGACCTCTCGCACGTCGAGGACGCCGGTGAGCGTCTCGAGGAGCGCGTCGACGGCCTTCAGCCGCCGCAGCTCGTCGACCTCGGCGCGCAGCCGCGCGAGCTCTCCCTCTCCCTCCGCGCGGTCGCCGTTCGCTCCGCTCACGCCGCCGATTCTACGGACGCTCCGGTCGGCGACGCTCCTATACTCCGGGCGGGGTGCGAGGCAAGCTGCTCCTTCTCGCCGTGGTTCTGGCGGCGTCCGTCCCGGCCTGCCGCCGGCCGCCGGCCGTCGAGGCGCCGTACTCCGTCTCCGTACCCTACGACCTCGACTCGTTCGACCCGGCCGCGCGGAACCGGCTCAGCGACTTCTCGCTCCTCTCGAACTTCTACGAGCCGCTCGTCGTCACCGACGCGAACCTCTCCCCGCGGCCGGCGCTCGCGACGCGCTGGAACAACCCGGACCCCGAGACGTGGGTCTTCGAGCTGCGGCGCGGGGTCCGGTTCCACGACGGCCGTCCTCTCCGCGCGGCCGACGTCGTCTGGTCGTTCGAGCGGCTCGCCGGGAACGGCAGGGAGCTCGAGATGTCGGGCCACGTCGCGATGGTCCGGCGGGTCCGGGCGGTCGACGACGACACCGTCGAGATCGTCACGACGGGTCCCGTCGGGATCCTCCTCAACAAGCTCCGCTTCGTCATGATCGTCCCGGAGGGCGAGGACGCCCCGACGCTCTCCCGGAAGGTCGTCGGGACCGGCCCGTACCGCCTCGAGTCGTGGGAGAAGGGGCGCTCGCTCGCCCTCCGGCGGAACGAGTCGTACTGGGGGCCGCGCCCGGCGCTCGGGGAGGTCCGGATCGCGCTCAACCGCGCCCCGGCCGAGGCCCTCGGGGACCTCCTCGAGGGCCGGAGCGATTTCGTCCAGTCGAGCGCGAAGGCGACGGAGGAGGCGATCCGGCGGAGGCCGGACCTCGAGCTCCGCCGCAACAGCAGCGTCTCGGTGAAGTTCCTCTCCTTCGGGCTCGAGGGAAGCCGGACGGACGAGGTCGCGGGAGGGCGGAACCCGTTCGTCGACCCGCGCGTCCGGCGCGCCGTCTCGCTCGCCGTCGACCGGGTCGCGCTCGTGAAGAGGCTCTCCGCCCCGGCCGTCCCCGTGAACCAGCTCGTCCTCCCGTTCATCTTCGGGTTCGACCCATCGCTCCCGCCGCTCCGCTACGACCCGGCCGAGGCGCGGAGGCTCCTCGCCGAGGCGGGCTGGCCCGGCGGCTTCGAGCTGCGGTTCCCCGCCCGCGGGCTCTTCGCCGAGGCGGCCGGGATCGTCGCCGAGATGCTCGCCGCCGTCGGGATCCGCGCGCGCGTCGTCCCGCTCGCGGAGCAGGAGTGGTTCGAGATGTCGTACGCGCACCGCTTCGCGATGACGATCACCCGCTTCGGCTGCCCGACGGGCGACGCTTCGGACCTCTTCGAGGGGGCGCTCCACACGTACGAGCCCGAGCGCCGGATGGGGCTGATGAACTACGGGCGCTACTCGAGCCCGGAGCTCGACCGGGCCGTCGAGGCCGCCGGGCGGACCCTCGAGATGGGGATCCGCCGGGGGCTCCTCTCCGAGGCGAACGCGGTCGCGATGCGCGACCTGCCGTTCGTCCCGCTCTACGTCGAGCAGGACCTCTACGCCTTCCGGCGCGGGATCGAGTGGAGGCCGAGGAACGACAACTTCTTCATCGCGTCGGAGATCCGCAGGCCGCGCTGAGCGCGACGCCGCGGGGGGCTCAGGCGGCGATGGAGGCGATCGGCCCGGGGCGCCCGAGAAAATAGCCCTGCCCGAGCGGGACGCCGAGGCGGCGCAGCGCCTCGAGCTCCTGGACCGACTCGATCCCCTCGGCGATGACCTGGGTGTCCATCTTCATCGCGAAGGAGAGGATCGCGCCGAGGAGGTCCTGCTTGATCCGGTTCCGGTGGATGTCCTTCGTGAAGAGGTGGTCGAACTTCAGGAACTCGGGCCGGATGTCGGCGAGGGCCGAGAGGTTCGAGTAGCCGGAGCCGAGGTCGTCCACGGCGACGCGGAACCCCTCCTTGCGGAGCTCTCGGATGACGCCGGTGAAGAGCTCCTGGTTCTCGGCGTAGGTCCGCTCGGTCACCTCGATGACGACCTGCCGCGGGTCGAGGTAGAGGTCGAGCACCTCGCGGACGAGGCGGCCGTCGAGGAACTCGGCGTCCTGCGCGGCGGCGGGCGACATGTTGATGAAGACGAGCTTGCCCCAGCCCGCGCGGGCCGCCTCCTCGAGCGAACGCCTGCGGCAGAGCCTCTCGAGCGGGACGACGAGGCCGGCCTTCTCGGCGAGCGAGAAGAGGCGCTCGGCGTCCTCGAGGCCGCTCCCCTCGGGGCCGCGCGAGAGCGCCTCCACGCCGGTGACGCGCTGCTCGACGAGGTCCTGGATCGGCTGGAAGAGGGAGACGATCTTCCGCTCGGCGAGGATCGACCGGAGGATCTCCGTCCCGCGCTCCTCGGCGTTCGCCGTCCGCCGGAAGACCTCGCCGCGGGCCTCGTTGAGGCCGCGGTAGACGGCGCGCTCGACGCGGACCTTCGGGTCGAACTGGATGAGCGCCTGGCCGACGTGCGAAGAGAAGCGGTCGAGGCCGGCGATCCTCTCCGAGAGGAACGACGTCACGTGCCCGTCCATCCGGCTCGCGAGGCCCCGGAGCCATTCCTGCGGCGCGAGATCCGACCCGTTCCGGGCGCTCGTCGGGACGAAGCAGAGGATCTCGTCGCTCCTCACGGCGGGGACGCAGAGGAGCGTGGCGGGGAGGTCCCCGGAGTCGGAGAGCGCGCGGAGCTGCGCGACGAAGTCGCGGATCAGCTCGTCGTAGAGCTGCCAGCCCCAGGTCTCCTCGACCTGGCGCTCCGTCGCGATCGAGAAGGCGAGGAGGGCGACGGAGCCGTGGTCCTCGAGGTGCCGCCTCACGTCGTCGACGACGGCGGGGAGGGTCGGGAGGCCGGTCGCGAGATCGTGGAGGCGCGCGCGGTTCTGGAGCCACTCCGCCCTCATGGAGGAGGAGTCGAAGAGCTCCGTCGTCGCCGGGCCCCGCGTGCTCACGATCCCCGCTCGAGGAAGCTCTGGACCTCGCGGACGACCTCGGAGGGGGAGAAGGGCTTCGCGATGTACCCCTCGGCCCCTTCCTGCAGGCCGATCATCTTGTCGCGCCGCTCGGCGCGCGCCGAGAGCATGACGACGGGGACCTGGCGGGTCCGCTCGTCGGCCTTCAGCGTCCTGAGGACCTGCCAGCCGTCCATCTCCGGCATCATGACGTCGAGGAGGACGACGTCGGGCGGCTCCTCGTAGGCGATGGAAACCGCCGACTTCCCGGTCGCGGCGCGGCGCACCGCGAAGCCGCTCGTCTCGAAGACGAGCTGGAGCAGGTCGAGGACGTCCTCTTCGTCGTCGACGATCAGGATCGTTCTTTTCCGCTGGGACATCTTGTCCCTCCTCGCGTTCCGGTGGCCGGGATCCGACCGGATCTTAGAGCATCGCCGCGCGCCGCGCGCGCCCTTCAGGCCTGGGGAGGAAGGGCGATCTCGCCCGAGGGGAGACGGCCGCCGCGCGCGTTCAGCGCCCGGAAGGCCGCCTCGACGAGGCGGCTCCTGTCGATCGGCTTGACGAGGTACTCGACGGCCCCGAGCCGCAGCCCCTCGAGCCGCTCGTCGACGACGGAGGCGATCAGGATCGGCGTCGTCCGCGTCGCGTCGGACTCGCGGAGCTCGTGGAGGAGGTCGAGCCCGTCGCGGTCGGGGAGCCTCAGGTCGAGGACGATGAGGAGGGGCGGCTTCTCCCGCGTCGCGGCGAGGCCCTCGGCCGCCGTCGTGGCCGTCCGGACCGTGAACCCGTGCTTCCCGAGGGTCTCGCGGAGGATGGCGAGGAAGTCGGCGTCGTCGTCGATCGCGAGGACGTCGGCGACGTCGTCTCCGCCGGGGAGGAAGCCGTGGAAGACGCCCGACTCCGTCGACGTCTCGACGACCGGGAGCGAGAAGCGGAAGATCGTCCCGGAGCCGCCCGGACGGCCGTCGACGACGATCTCGGCGCCGTGGGCGTCCAGGATCGACTTCACGATCGCGAGCCCGAGGCCGATGCCGCCGAACTTCCGGGTCGCCGTCGCGTCGGTCTGGTAGAACTTGTCGAAGACCCGGGCGCGCTCCTCGGGCGGGATGCCGATTCCCGTGTCGGCGACCCAGACCTCGACCCTCCGCCCGTCGGGAGTCGCCCGGGCGCCCGCCTCGACCTCGCCGCCGTCCGGCGTGAACTTCAGCGCGTTCGTGATGAGGTTCTCGAGGACCTGCGTCAGCCGGTCCCGGTCGCCGTCCACCGCCTTGAGGCTCGGCTCGACGGACGTCTTCAGACGGATGCGGCGCTTGCGGGCGTCCGACTCGATCCCCGCCACGACCTGCGCGACGAGTCGGCCGATCTGGAACGGCGCGGGGCGGACGGGGACCCGGCCGAGCTCCATCCTCGAGAAGTCGAGGAGCATGTTGATCGTCCGCGTGAGGCGCTCGGAGTTCCGGAGGCAGACCTCGAGGCCCTTGCGCTGCGCGTCCGTGGTCGGGCCGAGCTGCCCCTCCTGGATGAACTCGACGTACCCGCGGATCGCGGCGAGGGGCGTCCGGAGCTCGTGGGAGACGTTCGCGAGGAGATCGGTCTTCATCCGGTCGAGGGTCGCGAGCTCGCGGTTCGCCGTCTCGAGGCGCTCGACCTGCTGCTGGATCCGCCTCGACATCCGGTTGAACGCCTCGGCGAGCGTCTCGATCTCGTCGCCCGTCCGGATCTGGGGAAGCACCTGCAGCTTCCCCTCCGAGAACGACCGGACCCCCTCCGTCAGCCGAAGGAGCGGGCGCGCGACCCGCCCGGCCATGAAGGAGGCGAAAAAGGCGACCGTGCCGAGGGCCGCGAGGAGGAGGAGGAGGGTCGAGGGGAGGTCGGCGAGGACGCGCTCGCGGACCTTGTCGTAGCGGAAGACGTAGAGGACCGAGTAGGGGTGGCGCCCCCACTCCTCGAAGTAGGGGGTCGAGACGAGGTAGGCGCGCCCCACCCCGGCGAGCTCGCGCCGGTCGGTCCAGGTCTCCTGCAGGTTCGCGACCTCGACGAGCTCCGGATCGGCGAGGCGGCGCCGCGGGAGCTCGGGGAGGAGCATGAGGTCGGGGCTCTCCATGGAGTCGAAGAGGACCTCGCCCGAGACCGAGAGGATGAGGAGGCGCTGGAGGTCCTCGTTCAGCCCCATGGTGGTGCGGACGATGTCCCGGAACTTGTAGGCGCCCGACCGGTAGTAGAGCCGCCAGGCGCTGCTCAGCGGGCCGGCGGTCGTCTTCGCGAAGCCGAGGGCGTAGGTCTCGAGGAGCTCCTTCTGGTCGCGGAAGCGGACGAAGATGAGGGCGCTCGAGACGACGAGGAGCAGGGCGCCCATCAGGGCCGAGAAGATGATCGCGAAGCGGCCGCGCAGGGAACGGCGGGGAGGGCTCACTTCAGCCTCACGTCCCTGAGGTCGAGCTGGCCGTCGGCCCGCGTCTGCCACTCGACTCCGGGCGTCAGGGCGTGGCGGTCGTAGCTGACGAGGAGGGGGATCCACGGCATGTCCTCGACGAGCCGGGCCATCGCCTTCTGCAGGAGGTTCCGGCGGACCTCGGGGTCGAGGGTCCGGCCGATCTCCTCGATCGCGGCGTCCATCTCGTCGGAGCCGTAGCCGCATGGGTTCGGCTGCGAGGCCTTGCGCGAGAAGTTCCCCTCGAACAGCTCGCCGGCGTCGCCCGTGGAGCAGATCCATCCCGAGAAGAAGAGGTCGGCGTCGCAGGCGAGGGATCGCCGGTCGAGCTCCTCGGGGCCCGCGGGCTCGACCTTCACCCGGACGCCGGCGCCCTCGAACGCGTCGACGATCTCCTTCACGAGCGGGCCGCCCCCCTCCGCGACGAGGAAGCGGAACGGCTCCTTCTGCCGGAAGCCCGCCTCGGAGAGGAGGCGCCTGGCCTCGCCGGGGACGTACGCCGGGACGGAGAGGGCCGGGTTGAAGCCGACGATCGCCGGAGGGACGAACTGGCTCGCCGGGAACGCTCCTTCGGCCGGGACGACCGAGACGAGCTTCCGGTAGTCGATCGCGGCGCGGAGAGCGTGCCTCACGCGGACGTCGGAGAGCGGGTTCTCGGGGCCTCCGCCGACGCGGAGCGAGAGGAAGTGGACCGCGAGCCCGGGACGCTCGACGAGGACGAACCCGTCGTCCTTCCGGTGCGCGGCCCAGGTCGACCGGGTGGGGGAGAAGACGATCGACGGCGCGAGCCGCCGGGCCTCCGTCCACATCGCGTCGTCGTCGGTGACGACCTGGAAGACCACGGTCGGCACGTCCGGGCGCCCGCCCCAGTAGTCCTCGTGAGCCTCGAGGCGGAGCGAGCGTCCCTTCCTCCACTCGGCGATCCGGTACGGACCGGTGCCGAACGGAGCGCGGAAGAACTCCTCCTCGCCCCTGGCCTCGACGGCCCGGCGGGGGAGGACGTAGACGAACGAGAGGACCGAGAGGAGGCCGGCCGGCCGCGCCGAGACGACGTCGATCGTGAGCGGGTCGACGATCCGGACCTCGGAGATCGCGGCGACGTACCGGTGGATGTCCCGGTCCGGGTACTTCCGAAGCCGCGCGATCGAGAAGGCGACGTCGTCGGCGGTGAGGGTCGAGCCGTCCTGGAAGAGGACGCCGTCGCGGAGCCGGAACCGCCAGACCGAGCCGTCGCGGATCTCCCAGGACTTCGCGAGGCAGGGGGTGAACGCCATCTGCCGGTCGTACCGCACGAGCGGCTCGAAGACGTTCCCGGAGATCGTCTCGCTCGAGAAGTCGAAGCGGGCGTTCGGGTCGAGCGTCGGCACGTCGGTCGACCAGACGACGTGCAGCGTCCGGCCCCCGCCGCGCCCGGAGCAGCCGCCTGCAGCGAGCACGGCCACCACGAGCAGGCCGATCGTGGCCGGCAGGAGCCTCCTCACCCGGACATGCTAACCCGTCCGCGCCGATTCGGCGGCCTCGGGGTGGCGGGAATCCCGCAGGCCGCCCCATCGTTCTCCCGAGCACCACGGGAGAAGCCACATGCCGAAGACGCCGACCCAAGAGGACCTCAGGAACCTCCTCCAGACGCGCCCCGAGCCGTGCATCTCGATCTTCCTGCCGCTCCCGCGCCACGGCGCCGACCTCGCGGCCGCGCCGCTGCGTTACCGCGCCCTCCTTCGTGAGGCGGAGGGGCTCCTCTCCGACCGATACGACCCGCGGCGGGTGAAGGAGCTCCTCGCCCCTCTCGCCGGCCTCGCCGAGGCGGGCGACGTCCTCGGGCGCGGCCCGGGCGGCCTCGCGGCCTTCCGGGCGGAGGGGCTCTTCGAGACCTACCGGATCTGGCCGGAGCCGCCGGAGAGGGCCGTCGTCGCGGACAGCTTCCACCTGAAGCCGTTCCTCCGCTGCCTCCAGGACCGCGACCGCTGGTTCGTCGTCGCGCTCGGCGCGCGCCAGGCGTCGCTCTGGGAGGGGTCGGGCCCCGGGCTCGCGCCCCGGCCCCTCCCGCCGCTCCGGGCGCCCGCACCCCCGGCACGGGGAGCCGCA
>JBDIBE010000093.1:0-10357 GCA_039812785.1 Thermoanaerobaculia bacterium
CCGGGGAAGACGGGGCAGGCCTCCCGCGCGGAGTCGCAGACGGTGACGACGAGATCGAACGCGACGCCGCGGAGGCCCTCGACGGACTTGCTCGTGTGGGAGGAAAGGTCGACGCCCGCCTCGCCCATCACGTCGACCGCGCGCGGGTGGACGAACGAGGGCTTCGTGCCAGCGGAATACGCCTCGACGCGGTCGCCCAGGTCGTGACGGAGCCATCCCTCGCCCATCTGCGAGCGGCAGGAGTTCCCGGTGCAGAGGACGAGGACCTTCGCCTTCACGCGGCCTCCGGGGCGGGGAACCAGCCGCGGGTCCGGTTGCAGGCGGCGCAGACGGAAAGCATGACGGGGACCTCCACGAGGACGCCGACGACCGTCGCGAGCGCCGCGCCCGAGCCCGGTCCGTAGAGGGCGATCGCCGTCGCGACGGCGAGCTCGAAGAAGTTGCTCGCGCCGATGAGGGCGCCCGGCGCCGCGACGTCGTGCGGCACCTTCAGGAGCTTCATCAGGCCGTAGGCGAGGCCGGAGTTGAAGTAGACCTGGATCAGGAGGGGGATCGCGATCAGGACGACGTGGAACCAGTTCGTCAGGAGGTTGTCGGCCTGGAAGGCGAAGATGAGGACGAGCGTCGCGAGGAGCGCGACGACGGTGACGGGGTGGAAGAAGGGGAGGAAGGTCCCGTCGAACCAGGCCCTTCCGCGCGCGCGGATCAGGAGCGTGCGGCTGAGGCTCCCGAGGGCGAGCGGGATGACGATGAAGACGAGGACCGAGAGGAGGAGCACCTTGAACGGCACCGTCAGGTTACTCGCCCCGGCGACGAGGAACGTCACGATCGGCGCGAAGGCGACGAGCATGATCAGGTCGTTCACGGAGACCTGGACGAGGGTGTAGGCCGGGTCGCCGTCGGTCAGGTACGACCAGACGAAGACCATCGCCGTGCAGGGGGCGGCCGCGAGGATGATCGCGCCGGCGATGTACTGGTCGGCGAGGCCGGCCGGGATCCACGCCGCGAAGACGTTCTTGAAGAAGAGCCAGGCGAGGAAGGCCATCGAGAACGGCTTGACGAGCCAGTTCACGAAGAGCGTGACGAGGAGGCCCTTCGGCCGCCTCCCGACCCCCGCGAGGCTCGTGAAGTCGATCTTCAGCATCATCGGGTAGACCATCAGCCAGATCAGGACGGCGATGGCGACGTTGATCTGGCTCCCCTCGCCGAACTCGAGCTTCCGCACGGCGTCGGTCGCCCCGGGGAAGAGCTTCCCCAGGGCGACCCCGGCGACCATGCAGAGCGCGACCCAGAGGGTCAGCCAGCGCTCGAAGACGTTGAGGCGCTTCGGGGCGGCGGCCTCGCTCATGCTCGTCTCCTCAGGCGGCGGGCTTCACCGCGCGGACGAAGGCGCTCCGGAACTTCCCGTCGACCTCGGCGCCGAGGGCGTCGACGTCGATCCCCGCCGAGGCGAGGAAGTCGCGCGCGTCGTCGACCTGGTAGACGCGGGTCGGCTCGACCGTGACGTCCGTGAAGCCCGCGGCGCGGAGCTTGCCGCCGTAGTCGTCCTCGTCGAGGGCCCCGGCGATGCAGCCGATCCAGAGCTCGACGCTCTTCTTCACCGGCGCCGGGATCTCGCCCTTCGTCACGACGTCCGAGACGGCGAAGCGCCCGCCCGGCTTCAGGACCCGGAACGCCTCGCGGAGGACGCGGTCCTTGTCGGCCGCGAGGTTGATGACGCAGTTGGAGATGATCACGTCGACGCTGCCGTCGGGGAGCGGGATCTCCTCCATCGTCCCCTTCAGGAACTCGACGTTCGTCACGCCCGCCTTCGCCTGGTTCTCCCGGGCGAGGGCGAGCATCTCGTCGGTCATGTCGAGGCCGTAGGCCTTCCCCGTCGGGCCGACGCGCTTCGCCGAGAGGAGGACGTCGATGCCGCCGCCGGAGCCGAGGTCGAGGACGACCTGCCCCTCCTCCAGCTTCGCGAGGGCCGTCGGGTTGCCGCAGCCGAGCGAGGCCTGGACGGCCGCCGACGGCAGCAGCGCGGTCTCGTGGTCGGCGTAGAGGTTCGAGGTGATCGGGTCGCAGGAGAGGCCCGAGGCCGAGGGGGCCGTTCCGCAGCAGGAGGAGC
Organism: Thermoanaerobaculia bacterium; assembly: GCA_039812785.1. Classification (GTDB taxonomy): domain Bacteria; phylum Acidobacteriota; class Thermoanaerobaculia; order UBA5066; family UBA5066; genus UBA5066. The sequence goes on from JBDIBE010000093.1 coordinate 2,111, forward strand.
GCCCCTCCTTCACCTGGAGCGCGGCCTTCCCGTACTTCTCTCTCACGACGTCGCGGATCTCGTTGTCGTTCATGGCGGCCATCCTTTATATCAGTAAATCTTGATACGTAGTCCAAAAAAGGGGGTTCAGCGGCAGCAGGAGGCGGCGCAGGCCTTCGCGGCCGCCTCGAGCTCCTCGAGGGCCTCGCGGATCTCCTCGACCGCCTCGGGGACGAGGGAGTAGTGGATCCAGCGCCCCTCGCGACGGTCTCTCACGAGGCCGGCGTCCTTCAGGGTCTTCATGTGGAACGAGAGGCGGGACTGCTGGGCGACGAGGAGCCCCGTCAGGTTGCAGACGCACTGCTCGCCGTTCCGGAGGGCGGCGAGGATCCGGAGGCGGGTCGGGTCGGAGAGGGCGTGGAAGAGGTCGGCGAGGCGCTCCGCCCGGTCCTCCCTCGCGCGCGGGAGGCCGGTCCGGGCCGGCTTCGTGCGGGACGCCGTCGTCGCCATGGGGATCAATATATCCACGAAACTTGATGTGTCAAGGGCGCGCCCGCGGAAATGGACGGGATTCGCACCGAGGCCTCCCCGGCGTCACCGCAGCCGGAGGATCCGGGCGGCGCCGACGAGGGCGAGCGTGGCGACGGCGGTCCCGATCAGGAGGTCTGGGACGCGGGAGCCGGTCCACGCGACGAGCGCGCCCGCGGTCATGACGCCCAGGTTCGCGAGGACGTCGTTCGTCGAGAAGATCCAGCTCGCCTTCATGTGCGCGCCGCCGTCCCTGTGCCGGGCGAGAAGAACGACGCAGGCGACGTTCCCGGCGAGCGCGAGGGCGGAGATCCCGATCATCGCCGGCGGTTCCGGCGCGCTGCCGGCGACCCATCGACGGGCGACGTCGGAGAAGACGCCCGCCGCCAGGACCGCCTGGAGGACGCCGGAGAGGTGGGCGGCCCGCAGCTTCGCCCGGGAGGACCGCCCCACGGCGTACAGGGCGAGCCCGTAGACGAAGGCGTCGGCGAGCATGTCGAGCGAGTCGGCGATGAGCCCGGTCGACTGCGCGAGCCAGCCCGCGACGATCTCCACCAGGAACAGGGCCGCGTTGATCGAGAGGAGGACCCGGAGCGTCCCGCTCTCGTCGCGGGCGGCCCGGGCCGCCGCGGCCGGGGGACCCGCCTCGCCGGACGCCGTGACCCGGGCCCCGAGACGGAGGGGCTCGAGCTTCGCGAGGACCGGGCCGGCCACTCCCCGGTGGAAGACCGTGAGCGTCCGTCCCGGAAGGTCGAACGTCAGCGACTCGACCTCGTCGAGGCCGTCGAGTGCCATCCGGATCAGCCTCTCCTCGGAAGGGCAGTCCATCCTCGGGATGCTGAAGAGGGTTCTCGTCGTCGCGGGCGTCGTCACGGAGCGCGCATGGTAGCCCCTTGGGCCGCCGCGTCCCGCGAAGTCCGGGCGCGGGCCGCGGTCGTAGATCCGGCGTATGGCGACCGGACCCTCCTCCGCGCCCGCCCTCGAGGTCTTCTTCGACGGGGCCTGCCCGTTCTGCGAGCGCGAGGTGCGCTTCCTGGAGCGGCGGAACCGCCGCGGCCTCGTCCTCTTTACCGACATCGCCGGGCCCGGCTTCTCCCCGGAGCGTGCCGGGGTCCCGTGGGACGCGCTGATGGCCCGGATCCACGCCCGCCTCGCCGACGGGACCCTCGTCGAGGGGGTCGAGGTCTTCCGCCGCGTCTACGCCCTCCTGGGCTTCGGCCCGCTCGTCGCGGTCACGCGCCTCCCGGGCCTCTCCCGTCTCCTCGACGCCGGCTACGACTGGTTCGCCCGGAACCGGATGAGGCTGGCCGGGCGGTGCGACGAGGGTCGCTGCGAGGCGCCGCGGAGAGTCGCCGCCGGGCGAGCGGGCTGACCTTCCCGGGCGGCCCGCCCGGGCGCCCTCACCCCAGGAAGACGAACCTCACGGAGAGGTAGATCCCGACGGCGACGAAGACGATGCCGGTGATCCGCCTCGCCCAGAGCTCGAACGTCCCGACCTTCCTCATCGCCCGAGCGAGTGTCTTCGTCCCGCCTGTGGCGACGAGCGCGAGGAGGGCGACGGGGAGCGCAGTCCCGAGGCCGTAGATGGCAGGCAGGACGACCGTCGAGCCGTGCCGGAGCGCGAGCGGGACGAGGCTTCCGAAGAAGAGCGCCGCCGAGACGGGGCAGAAGGAGAGGGCGAAGAGGGCCCCGAGGAGCATCGCGCCGAAGGCGCCCCCCTCGGCCGCGCTCTTCCGCAGCCCCTCGCTTCCTGCCGACGTCGAGACCCCGGCCTTCAGGAGGTCGAGGAGGTACATCCCGACGAGGACGAGGAGCGGCCCCAGCAGCTCGTTCAGGTAGCGCTGCAGGAACCGGGAGACGCCCGGGACCGAGAGGAGGCCGAGGACGACGACGGCGCTCACCGCCGCGTACGCCGCGGCGCGGCCGAGGGAATAGGCGAGGGCGGAGAAGGCCACGGCGCGCGGACGATCGATCCGCCTCGCGAGGTAGGAGACCGCCGCGACGTTCGTCGCCAGGGGGCACGGGCTGATCGACGTCAGCACGCCGAGCCAGAGGGCGGTGGCCGCCGCCGCCCCGAGGCCGGGCGTCACGCCGGCTCCAGGAAGGCCTGGACCTCCCGCTCGACGTAGGCCTGAAAGGCGGCCGGATCGCCCAGGAGATTCCAGACCTGGTCGAGGTTCTTCCACCGGACCTCGCGGCCCCCGCGGACCTCCGAGACGATGACGGACTTCGTGTAGAGGCCGTAGTCCTTCGCGAAGTGGGCGTTCGCGGGGTCGTCCAGGTTGAGGGAACGCCAGAGGACGCGCTTCTCGGCGAGGGGGCCTGCGAAGCGCGTCGTCATCGTCGCGTCGGTGAGGTCTTCGATCTTCAGGCACGACACGCAGCGCGCGGTCGTGTGGAAGTACGTGACCACGACCGCGGCCCGGACCGGAGTCGGGGCCGCCGACCCCGGCTCGCGGACCGGCCCGCGACCCGCTTCGGCCGCGGCGAGCGCCCGCGAGCGCCGCGTCTCCTTGACCGCGAGCATGGCGCCCGTGACGGCGACGAAGGCGAGGAGGGCTCCGGCGACGAGGCGCCGCGGCTCGAGACGCATGGCGCGGGGCGTTCGTCCTGGCTTTCAGCCGGCGAGGGCCGCGCGAATCTCCTCGGCCTTCGGGATCCGGCCGGAGAAGATCACCTTGCCGTCGACGGCCACGCCGGGGGTCGCGAGGAGGCCCAGCTCGATCATCCGCTCCATGGCCTCGACCTTCTCCACGGTGAAGGGGAGCCGCTCCGTCTCGACGACGTGGGCGACGACGCGGAACGTCTCCTTGCAGCGGGTGCAGCCGGGGCCGAGGACTTCGATCTTCCGGGGGGCGCTCTCCATGGTCCGGTCCTTCCTTCCGCGGCCCGGGCGGCCACGATTCGATCCATCACGAATCATAGTTTGTTGATGGGCGGGGCGCCAGCCCGCGACGACGAGCGGCGCCGTCCCGCCTCCCTCCGGCGACGGGAGGCGCCGAGCGCGTCCTTCACGCGGCCTTCACGGAGAGATCGCACGATCGTCGCCGGAGGGCTCCATGAAGCTGGAGGTCCTGGCCCGGGGAGACGCGGTCGCGTGGATCCGCCTCGAGGGGCGGCTCGACCTGAAGGGCGTCGAGGAGATCGAGCTCCTCTACACGGTGAAGGCGGCGCGGGCCGAGACGCCCGTCGTCGTCGACCTCCGCGCGGTGACCTTCGTCGGCTCGCTCGCGATCGGGATGTTCGTCTCGGCGGCGAGGACCCTCGGCCTGCGAGGCCACGGGACGGTCCTCTTCGGCGCGACGCCGCACGTCGACGAGGTCCTCCGGATCGCGGGGCTCGACCAGGTCGCGATCCTCGCCGGGACGGAGGCCGAGGCGCTGCAGGCGATCGGGGCGTCGTAGAGTCGCCCGCGGGAGGGGAGCGCGACGGTGCCGGCCTTCACCAAGCGAGTCTCGGCGCGGCGGGAGGGGGTCTTCGCAGCCCTCGAGGAGCTGCAGGGCTTCCTCGAAGGGTGCGACCTCTCCGCCCGGCTCCGGAACGCCGTGGAGGTCTCGGCCGAGGAGCTCCTCTCGAACGCCTGGAAGTACGCCTTCCCGCACGGGGATCCGGGCGAGATCGCGCTCACTCTCGAGGCCGACAGGGAGGGCGCCGTGCTCGAGGCGTCGGACAACGGCATCCCGTTCGACCCGACCCTCGTGCCGCCCCCGCCTCCTCCCTCCCTCGACGGGGCACCGGGGGGCCGGGGGATCCACCTCGTCCGGAGCCTCTCGAGCTCGTTCACGTATCGCCGCGAAGGGAGCCGGAACGTCGTGACCGTCGCGTTCCGGGCCTCCTGACCGCGCCCGTTCCCTTCCCGTTTCCCGACCGGCCTCGCCTCTTCGGCGTCGCGGTGTCGCACTACCAGGTCGAGGGGGACGACCCGTGCGACTGGACCGACTGGGAAGCGGCGGGCAAGACGCGCGGCGGCCCGTGCGGGCGCGCTGCGGGGTCGTGGGAGCGGTACGAAGACGACGCGGCCGCCGTCGCCGCGCTCGGCGCGAACGCCTTCCGCTTCTCCGTCTCGTGGAGCCGCGTCGAGCCGCGGAGGGGCGAGTTCGACGAGGCGGCCCTCGCGCGCTACGCGCGGTTCGTGGCGCACCTCGCGGCCCTGGGCCTCGAGCCGGTCGTCACGCTCCTCCACTACACCTATCCGCGCTGGTTCCACGCCGAGACGCCCTGGACCTCGACGGCCTCGGTGCCCGCCTTCGCCCGCTTCGCCGCGCGTGTCGCGGCCGCCCTCGGCCCGCGCGCGCGCTGCTGGACCGTCCTCAACGAGCCGTTCGTCCTCGTCCTCGGGGGCTACCTCGACGGGCAGGTCCCGCCGGGCCTCTCCTCGGGCCGCGCGGCAGCGCGCGCCTTAGACAACCTGTTCGCCGCGCACGAGGCGGCGGCGGCGGAGATCCGCGCGGCCGTCCCCGGCGCCGCGATCGGCGTCGCGCACAACGTCATGGGCTTCGCGCCGGAGCGCCCCGGGAACCCCTTCGACCGTCTCCTCGTCAAGGTCGGGCATCGGTTCTACAACCGGACGCTCCTCGACGCCTTCGGCGAGGGGCGCTGGGGCGCGTACCTCCCGCCGTTCACGCGCCTCGCGGGCCGGCGCCCCGGCCTCCCCGCCTCGCTCGACTTCCTCGGCGTGAACTACTACTCGCGCCTGCATCTCCGCTTCCTCGGCGATGGGGGGCGGATCGGCTCGTTCGCATACCGGGACCCGCACGGCCGCGGCCTGACCGACAACGGATGGGAGGTCGTCCCGGAGGCGTTCCTGCCGCTCCTCCGCGAGTGCGCCTCGATCGGGAAGCCCCTCCTCGTCACCGAGAACGGCCTCGCCGACGCCGCCGACGCGAAGCGCGCGGCCTTTCTCGAGTCGCACGTTGCGGCGCTCGAGGAGGCCGAGCGGGAAGGGCTCTCCGTGCACGGCTACCTCCACTGGTCCCTCGTCGACAACTACGAGTGGCTCGACGGCTGGGCGCCGCGCTTCGGCCTCCTCCAGCTCGACCGCGAGACGCTCGGCCGTAGGCCGCGCCCGTCGGCCGGGACGTTCCGCCGCCTCGCGGCGCAGTACCTCGCCGGGCACGTCTCGGACCGCTGATTTGACCGCTTCTTAACGGCCTCCTCACGCGGCCCTTCGACGCCGCGCCGATTCTCGGGCCCCGAGAAGGGGGATTCGAGATGCTGCTCGGCGACTTCCACATCCACACGACGTGGTCGGACGGCCGGCACACGATGCCGGAGGTCGTCGACCTCTTCGGCCGCGCGGGACACGACGTCATCGCGATCACCGACCACGTCGTCAACTCCGACTCCTTCCTCGGGAAGACGGCCCACCGCCTCCGCCTCTCGGTGACGCGCGAGAAGTGGGGCGCCTATCGGGCCGAGATCGAGCGCGAGGCGCGGCGCGCGTGGGACACGTACCGGATGGTCGTGCTTCCCGGCGTCGAGCTCACGCGGAACGGCTTCACGGGGAAGGGCTCCGCCCACGCGCTCGCCCTCGGCCTCGACGACTTCGTCCCGGCCGACGGGAGGGTCGAGGACGTCCTCTCGAGGGCGCGCGACGCCGGCGCCGTCACCGTCGCCTGCCACCCGAACGAGCAGTCGGACTGGTTCGCGAACACGTTCTACCTCTGGAACCGGAAGGACGAGGTGAAGGGCCTCGTCCACCTCTGGGAGCTCGCCTGCCGGTGGGACCTCTTCCCCGAGGTCGGCAAGGCCGGCTTCTCCTTCCTCGGCAACAGCGATTTCCACAGGGCGCCCCACCTCTGGGCCTGGAAGACGCTCCTCGACTGCGAGAAGACGCCGGAGGAGATCCTCGCGACGCTTCGCAAGGGGCGCGGCCTCGGCCTCACGCGTCTCTTCGCCCCCTCCCCGGCGCCGGCCCTCGAGCCCGAGCCGTGCGAGACGTACCCGGCGTTCGCGAGGGCCTCGGCGTGACGCCCGCCGCGCTCCTCCTCGGCGCCCTCGCCCTCGCGGGGCTCGCGATGACCTCGCTCCCCGTCGTCCTCCTCGCGCGCCTCCGCGGGAAGCAGCGCCCTTTCGTACGCCGCCCGCGAGCGCGGGCCTCCGCTTCTTTCCCGCCGGCCGCTTCCACGGAGGAGGCCCGGCCGCGGCTCTCCATCCTTAAGCCCCTCCGCGGTCTCGACGACGGCCTCGAGGAGAACCTCGCCTCCTTCGCGGGGCTCGAAGGCGTCGGCTACGAGTTCGTCCTCTCGGTCGCCGACCCGGAGGACCCGGCCGTCGGCGTCGTCGCGCGCGTCCGCGAGCGCTTCCCCTCGGCCCCGTTCGTCCTCGTCGTCGGCGGAGCGCCGGAGGGGCGGATCGGGAACCCGAAGGTCGAGCGCCTCGTCGCGGCGGCGCGCGTCGCCCGCGGCGACCTCTTCCTCGTCTCCGATTCGAACGTCCGCGTCGCGCCCGGCGACGTCGCGCGGACCGTCGCCCTCTTCGAGGATCCCGGCGTCGGCTGCGTCTCGAACCTGTTCGTCGGCACCGGCGCGCGCAACCTCGGCGCCGTCGTCGAGGCGCTCCACCTCCTGACGTTCGTCGTCCCGGGGAACGTCCTCGCGGCCTGGAACGGGACCCCGTGCGTCGTCGGCAAGTCGATGGCGCTTTCGCGCGCCGTCCACGACGCGATCGGCGGCTTCGCCGCCTTCGGCGACGTCCTCGCCGAGGACCAGGCGATCGGCCTCGCGGTGCGCGACGCCGGATACCGGGTCGTCCTCTCGCCCGTCGTCGTCGAGAACGTGATCGAGCGCCGGACCCTCGCCCGGGCCCTCGACCGCCAGGTGCGCTGGGGGAAGATCCGCTACGCCTTCTCGAAGGCGCTCTTCGCGGGGGAGATCCTCCTCAACCCCTTCCCGCTCGCGCTCCTCGCCGCCCTCTTCGCCGTCCCGGGAGGCTCGCCGTGGGCGACGCTTCTCTCCTCCCTGGCCGTCGTCGCCCTCCTCCTCCGCACACTCCAGGCGAGCCTCCTGGGACGGCTCTGCGGCGCTCCGGTCCGGCCCCTCCACCTCCTCGCGATGCCGCTGAAGGACCTCCTTCAGCTCGGGACCCAGCTCGTCCCCTTCGTGTCGAAGGAGGTCGTCTGGCACGGCCACCGGGCGCGCATCGGGAAGGGGACGGTCCTCGAGGTCGTCGAGAGGCCGGCCACCTTCGCGAACGCCTGACACGCTCGTTCCCTCGTCCCTCCCTCCCTCCTCCCGGGCGGGTGAGTCCGGTCTCACCCGCCCCCCTTTTTTCGCAGGTCGAAAGACCGCGGAGCGGGGCCGAAAAGATGACCGAATCGCCCGAGCCTCTCGTTCTCTTCCTCCACGGCCCGGAAGGCCGCCCGTCCGACGTCGAGGCCGTCGTCCGCAGGCTTCCCGAACGCTTCCCGACCTGCGCTCCCGAACTGCCTTGGGAGCGGGTGGGCTCGACGCGCGACCTCGTGTCGGGCCTCGAGGAAGCGCTGCGCGCCGGGGAGCGCCCGGTCGTCCTCGTCGCGGAATCGCGGGCGGCCTACGTCGCGCTGGAGCTCGCCCGACGGAACCGCAGCCGGGTGCGCGGCGTCGTCCTCTCGGGCTGCTCCGACGACCCGCGCGACGGCTTTTCCCGGGTCGACGCGCCCGCCCTCCTCCTCTGGGGGACCGACGACGTCGTCACTCCACCCGCGCTCGGCCGAAGGGTGCGCGAGGCCCTGCCGGGCGCGCGGCTCCTCTTCATCCTCGA
>JBDIBE010000094.1:0-10347 GCA_039812785.1 Thermoanaerobaculia bacterium
TGACGACGAGCGTCGACCCCTGCTTCCAGAGGTCGAGGAAGAGGCCCATGATGTCGGTGCCGGAGGAGGTGTCGAGGTTGCCGGTCGGCTCGTCGGCGAGGACGATGTCGGGGTCCATCGCGAGAGCGCGCGCGATCGCGACGCGCTGCATCTGGCCGCCCGAGAGCTCCGTCGGCTTGTGGTCCATCCGGTCGCCGAGGCCGACCTTGCCGAGGAGCTCGGCCACCTTCGCGCGCCGCGCCTTCGGCGCGACGCCGCCGAAGACGAGGGGCATCTCGACGTTCTCGAAGGCGCTGATCTGCGGGAGCAGGTTGAAGGCCTGGAAGACGAATCCGACGCGGCGGTTCCGCACCTCGGCGAGGGCGTCGCGCGTGAGCCCCGCGACCTTCTCTCCGCCGATGAAGTAGTCGCCCGAGGTCGGCGTGTCGAGGCAGCCGAGGAGGTTCATGAGGGTCGACTTGCCCGAGCCGGAGGGCCCGACGATGGCGACGAACTCCCCCTTCTCGATCGTCAGGTCGACGCCCTTGAGCGCCTCGACCTTCACCTTGCCGGTGTCGTAGACCTTCCGGATCCCGGCCATCTCGATGATGGCGCGTCCTTCGGGGAGAGGCGTCTTCTCGGCTCTGCTCGACATGGGCGGCTCCTACTCGTAGCGGAGGGTGGAGGCGGGGTCGACGGCGGCGGCGCGGCGCGCCGGGAAGTACCCGGCGAGGAGGCCGATGACGCCGAGGATCGAGGCGGTGGCGACGCCGATCGGGAGCGAGAGCTTCGGCGTCCCGAGGAACTCCATGACCTTGTTCCCGTCGGTCGGGATGAAGCTCATGCCGAGGACCATCAGGGTCGCGATGAGCATCCCCGCCGCCCCGCCGACGAGCGTGTACGAGAGCCCCTCGAGGACGAACGGCCCGGTGATCCAGCCCGCCTTCGCCCCGAGGGCCATCTTCACGCCGATCTCGCGCGTCCGCTCCTTGACGACGGCGTACATGATGTTCGCGACGCCGACGCCGCCGATGAGGAGCGTGAGCGCGCCGATGATCCCGAGGAAGATCTGGATCCCCAGGGTCATGTTCCGCATCATCTTCTGCGACTCGACGGTGTCCCAGGTCGGGAGCGCGCGCTCGTCGCTCGGGTCGAAGCCGTACTTGGCCGCGATGACCTCGCGCGTCCGCGCGATCGCGTCCTTCATCGTCGCCCCGTCGCGCACCTGCAGGACGAGGTTGCCCACGGTCGCCCGGCCCAGGAGCGCCTTGAACGTCGTGATCGGGATGAGCGCGTGGTTCTTGTCCATCCCGGAGTAGGCCCCCATCTGCGTCTTCTTCTGCATGACGCCGACGACGGTGAAGGGGGCGTTCGCCACGAGGAGCGTCTTCCCGACGGGGTCTTCCTTTCCGAAGATGTCCGTCGCGAGCTCGTCGCCGAGGAAGATGACCCGGCGCCGCTCGGCCTCGTCGACCGGCGAGAAGAACCGGCCGCCCGCGACCGGGTACTGCTTCCGCGCCTCGCCGAAGGGGTAGCTCACGCCCTTCACGCGGCCGGCGACCGTCTTCCTCCCGAAGGTCAGGTTCGTCCGCGAGGCGCTCGCCTCGCCGATGAGCGACTCGAGCTCGGGGAGGCGCGAACGGAGGACGGGCAGGTCGTCGATCCTCACGCGGATCGGACGGCCCGGGTTCATCCCCTTCCACGCCTTCGTCGTCTCGCTCATCCACATCACGCCGATGTTCTCGCCCATCGCGCGCGCGTTCGACGAGAGCTGGCGCTTCAGCCCCTCCCCGAAGGCGAGGAGGAGGAGGATCGCGACGGTGCCCCAGGCGATCGCGGCGATCGTCAGGAAGGCGCGCTTGCGGCCGAGGGTGGCGGACTGGAGGAAGAGGTGGAAGACGACTTTCACGGCTCTCCTCCTACAGCTTCATCGCGACGACGGGGTCGAGGCGGGAAGCCTCGCGCGCCGGGAAGTACCCCGCGAGGAGGCCGATGACGCCGAGGATCCCGACGGTGATCGCCGCGACCACGGGCGAGACCTCGGGGCGGCCGACGTACTCCTCGAGGCTCGCCGGGAAGGCGGCGCAGATGCCGAGCGAGATCGCGAAGCCGGCCGCCCCGCCGATCGCCGTGACGATGAGGGTCTCGACGAGGAACTGCCGGAGGATCGCCCCGCCCTTGGCGCCGAGGGCCATCTTCACGCCGATCTCCTTCGTCCGCTCCTCGACGACGACGTTCATGATGTTCGACACGCCGATCCCGCCCACGACGAGCGTCAGCGAGCCGACGATCCCGAGGAAGAGCGAGAAGGCGAGCATGAAGACCTCGAAGAACTGGAACTGCTCGGTCACGTCCCAGACCCCGAAGGCCTCCTTGTCGGCCGGGTCGAACTTGAGCCGGCGCGAGAGCGCCGCCCGGAGGCTGTCGGTCACCGCCTTCGACTCGAGCGCCGACGCGGGCTGGTAGACGAAGTTGGAGAGGTACTTCCTGCCCGTCAGGGCGCGGAACGTCGTCCCGGGGATCCAGGAGAGGTCGCTGTCGCGGCTGTTGTAGCTCGAGTCCTGCTGCTTGGCCGTCAGGACGCCGATGACGAGGAAGGGCGAGCCGTTGAAGAGGACCGTCTTCCCCACCGGGTCGGTCCCCTTGCCGAAGACGTCCTCGGCGACCTTGTTCCCGAGGAAGACGACGCGGCGCTGGTCCCGCATGTCGAGGTCGTTCACGAAGCGGCCGCCCGCCACCGGGATCAGGTTCCGCATCTCGCCGAACTCGGGCGAGACGCCGGAGACGTCGACCGGGAAGGTCCGGAGGTTGTAGACCATCTTCCAGCCGTCGCTGTACTCGCTCGAGATCCGCTTCAGGCCGTCGACGCGCGGCCGCACCGTCTGGAGGTCCTCGTCGGTGACCCGGATCCGCCGCCCCTTGCCGAGCCCCTGGTAGGGGATCGACGTGAGGCCCGGCCAGGCGATGCAGATCCGGTCGCCGAGGCCCGCCGTCGTCTTGATGAGCTGCTTCTTCAGCCCGGCGCCGAAGGCGAGGAGGAGCGTGACCGCGACCGTCCCCCAGACGAGCCCGAAGACCGTCAGGAGCGTCCGGAGCTTCTGGCTCTTCAGGTCGCGGTGGAGCTGCAGGAGCGCGTCGCGGAGCATCTTCGGACCCCTCCCGGCCTCAGCTGATCTGCTTGGGCGGCCGCTGGACGAGCTGGTCGCCCTTCTTCACGCCCTCGAGGACCTCGACGTTCAGGCCGTCGGAGATGCCGGTCTTGATCTCCACCTTCCGAGGCTCGGCCTTCGCGTCCTTCCCCGGCAGCTCGACGAACGCCTTCTTCCCGCCGTCCTCGAACGTCACGAGGCGCTCGGGGATCGTCACGACGTCCTTCTTCTCCCGGATGATCAGGTCCGCGTTCGCCGAGTAGCCGGCGCGGAGGACGATCTTCTGGCCCGGGTCGAGCTCGATCTCGACGTCGAAGAGCGTCGCGCCGTCCTTCTGCTGGGCCTGCGGGGCGATCCGCGAGACCTTCCCGGTGACGACGTCCGTCGGGAGGGCGCCGACCTTGATCCGCGCCGGGAGGCCGGCGTGGAGCTTGCCGACGTCGATCTCGTCGACCGTCCCCTTGAAGATGAGGTCGCCCATGTCGGCGATCGTCGCGAGCTCCGTGCCGGGCTGGTACGACGTGAGCGGGACGACCGGGTCGCCGGGGTTCACGACGCGCGTCAGGATCGTGCCGGCGGCGGGGGCGCGGATGATCGAGTCCATCGAGGACTCGGTCGTCGTCACCTTCCCCTTCCGCACGAGGTCGCGGTCCTGCTCGGCCTTCGTCAGGGCGATCTTCGCGAGCTCGAACGCCTCGCGCTTGACGTCGACGTCGGACCGGGCGGTGATCCCCTGCCGGTTCAGCTCGCGGGACCGGTCGAAGTCGGCCTTCGCGCGCTCGTAGGAGGCCTTCGCCGACTCGACCCGCCGGTCGACCTCGGTCACCTCGAGCGGCGTCGGGTCGGGCTGGATCTCGAAGAGCGGGTCTCCGGCCTTCACCGCCTCGCCGACCTCGACCCGGCATCCCTTCACGATCCCGGAGATCTTCGACTTCACCGAGAACTTCTGCCGCGGCTGGATCTGCCCGACGGCGAGCGCCTTCTCGGTGATCGAGCCCGACTCGGCGACGACGATCTTGATGCCGCCGTCGTCCTTCTTCCCCGAGCTCGCGAGAGCGTAGATCCCCGTGGCGACGCCACCGAGGACGATGAGCCCGAGAAGGACCTTGAAGAGCTTGCCCATGCCGGACCTCCAGCTGCCCCGTGCGGGGCGATTCGCCTCACCCGACGGATCGAGATCGAGGGTCATGCCCGCAGTTACGTCCGTCCCGGGGGAAGGTTCCGCGCGGGAGCCGGGCGTGACGGAAAGTCACGATCCCGAGGCGGTCCGGAAAGGGGGAGCGGGCGCTACCGGACGACGACCCGGTCGCGCCCCGCCTGCTTGGCGTCGTAGAGCGCACGGTCGGCCCGCCTGAGGAGGTCGTCGAGGCTCCGGTCGTCCGGGCCGAGCGAGGCGATCCCGACGCTGACCGTCGGCGCGTCACGGAGGAAGGCGACCCCCTCGGGAACGGCGATCCGGACCTCCGCGACCGCCCGGCGCAGCCGCTCGGCGACCGCGGCCGCCCCGTCGTTCGCCGTCATCGGGAACGCCGCGAGGAACTCTTCGCCGCCATACCGCCCGACGACGTCCTCGGTCCTCAGGCAGTCGAGCATCTTCCTCGCCCCCTCGACGAGAAGGCGGTCCCCTTCCGCGTGCCCGAGCGTGTCGTTGATCGCCTTGAAGTGGTCGAAGTCGACCATCGCGACGGAGAACGGCAGGCCCCGCCGCCGGGCGAGCGAGAAGGCCTCCTCCGCCGACTCGAGGATCGAGCGCCGGTTCGGCAGGCCCGTGAGCGGGTCGGTGATCGCGAGCTCGGAGAGCTGCTCGTTGAGCCGGCGAAGCTCCTCCGTCCGCTCCTCGACGGTCGCCTCGAGACGGACCTGCGCGGCGACGAGGCGCCGTTCCCGCACCTTCACCGTGACGACGACGGCGGCGAGGATCGCGAGCGCCCCGAGGAGGACGACGAACGGCCGCCGCCACCAGGGCGCCTCGACCGACACCCGGACGGAGGCGGGGGATGCCGGCGAGCGGCCGTCGACGGTCGTCGCCGTCACCTCGAAGACGTAGTCGCCGGCCCCGAGCGCGCCGTACGTCGTCTCCGCCTGCCCCGGCTCCGCCGCCGTCCAGGAATCGGAGAGGCCCGCGAGCCGGTAACGGAAGCGGGTCGCCCCCTCGTCGAGGAAGGAGAGCGCCGCGAAGCGGATCGTGAGGGGCTCGTGACGAGCCGAGAGGACGAGCGGCCGGCCGGCGGGCTCGCGGACGGCCCCGACCCGGACTTCCGTGACGGCCACGAGCGGAGGCACGGCCCGCCGCGGCGCCGGGAGCCCCTCGAAGAGAGAGAGCCCCGCGGTCGAGATCCAGACCCGCCCGCTCCGGTCGCAGAGGAAGCCGTCGTCGTTGCACTCGTCCGACCCGAGGCCGTCGTTCGTCGTGAAGACCCGGAGCTCTCCCGAAGGGGCGATGCGCGCCGCCCCCCGGTTCGTCCCGGCCCAGACGAAGCCCTCGCCGTCCTCGCCCACCCAGTAGACGTAGGAGTCGGGGAGGCCGGAGGTCGCGTCGAGGACGCGCGTCCTCCGGTCGAGCGTCCTCCAGTAGAGCCCGCGGTCGGTCCCGACCCAGAGCCCGCCGCGACGGTCCTCGAGGATGGAGGTGACGGCCAGCGAGGGGAGCCCTTCGGCCGGGCCGACCTTCTCGGGGGGCGCGCCGTCGTGCAGCGCCACGACGCCCCAGCCGGGTCCCCCGGCCCAGACCGTGCCTTCCGGGCCGACGTGGAGCGCGCCGATCGAGTCGCCGACGGGAGCGCCGATGCGGCTGAGCTTCTGGTCCTTCACGACGAAGAGCCCCTTGCGCGCCGAGCCGAGGAGGAGCGCGCCGTCCCCGCGGAAGGCGACCTCCGTCGGGACGCGCGGCGCCCCCTCCGGGAGGCGGAGCGGCGTCACGCCTCCTTTCCCCAGCCGGACGAGGCCATCGCCCGTCGAGACGACGAGGCCGCCGTCGGGCGCGGCGCAGAGCGCCAGGACCGACGTGTGCGGCAGGCCGTCCTTCGCCGTCAGGATCCGGATCCGCCCCTCGGGGTCGCGCCGGATCAGACCGCGGTCGTGGGCGCCGAGCCAGAGGACGCCGTCGTCCGTCTCGGCGATCCCGTAGATCGGAGCGTCCGCCGGGAGCCCGTCCTCGGGGCCGTAGGTCCGGAATGCCGCGGGGCCCCGCTTGGCGAGGCCCGAGTCCGTTCCGAGCCAGAGGATCCCTTCGCGATCCTCGCAGAGGGCCCAGACGCGCACGTCGGGAAGCCCCTCCGCGACGCCGAAACGAACGAACTTCGCGGCCCCGTCCCAGCGGAACGCGCCCCGGTCGCTCGTGGAGATCCAGTACCAGCCCCCCTCGGCCTCGCGGACGATCCCCGACACGGCCCGGCCCGGCGCCGCGTCGTCTCCGACGCGACGCGCCGAAGCGGTCGCGACGTCGAGCTCGAACAACCCTCGCTCCGGCAACGATACGAGGAGGCGGCCCGGGGCCGAGAAGGCGAGGGCCGAGACGGCCTCGCCCGGGAGCCCCGCCGCCTCGAAGCGCGTCAGGGCCCCGCCCCGAAGGAGCCGGCCGAGGCCCCTCGTCGTGCCGGCCCAGAGCGTCCCGTCCGGAGCGGCGAGGAGCGGCGTCACCTCCGCGCCCGCGAGCTCGCCGTCGACCGCGACCGGCTCGAAGGGAGCCCCGATCGACGGCGCGACGAAGAGGCCTCCCGCACCTCCGGCATAGAGCCGGCCGTCGGCGAGGGCCAGGAGGGAATTCACGGCGGGCGAAGGTCCCGCGAGCTTCGGGAGCGCCTTCCAGCTGCCGCCCGTGAAGACCGCCCCCCCGTTCGTCGTCGAAACGAGGAGCTCCCCCTGCGGAGCGAGCGCGATCGACTGGACGGACGAGCCGGGAAGGCCCGTGGCGGCGTCGGTCGTCTCGAAGCGCCGCCCGTCGTAGCGGCCGATGCCGCCCGCCATGGTCCCGACCCAGAGGAAGCCGCCGCGGTCCTGGCAGAGCGCGGTCACCTGGAGCTGCGGAAGCCCCTCCCGCGAGGTGTAGACCCGCACGGCCGACCTCACGGCCTCGGCCCGAGGCGCCGCCAGCGCCGCGGCCAGGACGGCCGCCACCGCGAGGGCCCGGCGGTTCCTCACGTGCGGAGTGTGACCTCCACGATCTCCGAACGGAAAAAGAGCCTCATCGGCGGGCCCCACGTCCCCGTTCCCCTCGAGACGACGAGGGTCATCCCGCCGACGTCGTACCGGCCCGCCTGGAACGGGTACGGGATCGAGGAGAGGTAGACGAACGGCCAGAGCTGGCCGCCGTGCGTGTGCCCCGAGAGCATCAGCCGGGCGCCGCGCGCGGCGGCGTCGCGGACGAGGAGCGGGGAGTGCGAGAGGAGGACGACGACGGCGTCCTTCGGCGCGCCGGCGAACGCCTTCTCGAGCGTCCGCCCGTCGAGGCCGAGCTGTCGCCGCGCCGTCAGGTCGTCGACGCCGGCGAGGACGAGGCCGGGGGCGGCCTCACGCCAGGCGTCCCGCAGCGTCCGGATCCCCGCCGCCTCGTAGAGCGCGACGCTCCTCTCGAGCCCGGCGTAGTACTCGTGGTTCCCCGTCACGCCCCAGGCGCCGAGCGGCGCCGCGAGCTTCCTCAGCTCCGGCACGAGCGGCTCGACCGGCCCCACCTCCGCGTCGACGAGGTCGCCCGTCACGACGACGAGGTCGGGGCGGAGGGCGTTCACCTCCGCGACGCGCCGGGCGAGCCAGCGCTCGCCGAGGAGCGAGCCGAGGTGGAGGTCGGAGAGCTGGACGAGCCTCAGCTCCGTCCTCCCGCCCGGCAGCGACGCCACCTTCACCTCGTGCCTCACGACCCGCGGCCCGCGGGCGTCCTGCACGAGAGCGACGGCCGCGAGGAGCGCCGCCGCCGCGAGGGCGGCCGCCCGGGCCGGGATCGCCGCCGAGGGCCAGAGCCGGCCGAATCCCGTGACGACGTCCGCGATGAGGAACATCGCCACGGCGAGGAAGAGGACCCCCATCCAGACGGCGCCGGCCATCTCGACGCCCCTGGCGAGACGCCCCGGCGCCCACCGGGCGAGCATCCGGCCCGCCGGGTAGGTGAGGCAGAGGAAGAGGAAGACGGAGGCGCGCGCGGCCGGCGGCATCGAGCGCGCGAGCGCGGGGACCGAGAAGGCCCGCTGGAACGCGTAGACGTGGAACAGCGTCCAGACGGAGAGGACGAGGCCGAGGAAGAGGGCGAACCGTCCCGAAGCGCCCATGCGGGACGGGAGTGTAAGGGAGACGCGGCCGCAGCGGCCCCACTACAATCCCCGGTTGCCATGACCGACGAGAAGCAGAACCGCTTCCCCGCCGTCTTCTGGACCGCCAACGTCACCGAGCTCTTCGAGCGCGCCGCCTACTACTCGATGGCGAGCTTCGTCGTCATCTACCTGGGGCAGCTCGGGCTCGGGGCCTACTGGCCGTCGAACCTCAACAGCGTCCTCTGGACGCTCGTCTACTTCCTGCCGATCCTCTCGGGGACGATCGCGGACCAGGTCGGCTTCCGGAAGTCGCTCCTCGTCGCCTTCGTCCTCCTCGCGGCGGGGTACATGCTCATGGGCTCGCCGGTCTGGTTCGGCGGGGCGAAGCTCGCGCCGGTCGTCGCGAAGGAGTTCACCGCCTCGCCGACGCTCGTCGCGACGATCGTGGCCGGCATCCTCCTCATCGGGATCGGCGGCTCCGTCATCAAGCCCTGCATCTCGGGGACGGTCCAGAAAACGGCGGGGACGCTCGCGACGCTCGGCTTCGCGATCTTCTACATGATCATCAACATCGGGTCGCTCTTCGGGCGCGGCACGGCGTTCGTCGTCCGCACGCGGCCCGACGTCGTCCTGATCCTCGGCGTCGTCCTCGTCGGCGGCGCCGCCGCGGCGCTCCTGACGCTCCTCGTGAAGTGGAACGTCGCACACCGGGAGGAGCGGGGCACGATCCTGAAGACGACCCTCGGCGCCCTGGCGATCATCGTCGGCGCCGGGCTCGGGATCTCTCAGGCCCTGAGGCTCCGCCCCGCGCCCGAGCTCGCGGCGGGCAGCCCGGCCCTCTCGTACATCTTCGGCGTCGCGACGGTCGCCTCGATCGTCGCCTTCTTCGTCGTGCTCGTCTTCTACAAGGAGCCGCCCGTCCCCGCCGACGCGCCCGTCAAGCCGAAGCGCTCGCCCGGGCGGATCCTCCTCGACATGGTCCTCGTGCTGAAGAACCCGCGCTTCACCCTCTTCCTCGTCGTCATCAGCGGCTTCTTCTTCCTCTACAACCAGGTCTACAACGTGATGCCGCTCTACGTGAAGCGCGTCGTCGAGACGAGCCCGGCGATGGACCTCTACACCGCCGCGAACCCGTTCGTCATCGTCTGCTTCCAGCTCCTCGTGACGAGCCTCTTCGGGAAGATGAAGCCGGTCCGCTCGATGATCGTCGGCTGCGTGATCATCGGCGTCTCGATGGGGATCAACCTCTGGCCGCTCTGGTCCGCGGACGGCCTTCGCGCGCCGGTCGCCGACCTCCTCCCCATCGCCTCGATCTTCATCATCCTGACGGTCGGCCTCATCGCCTTCGGCGAGCTCTACACCTCGCCGCGGATGTACGAGTACATCGGCGGACTCGCGCCGAAGGGGCAGGAGGGGCTCTTCCTCGGCTACGCGAACCTGCCGCTCGCGATCGGGTCCCTGACGGGCGGGCCCGTCGGGGCCTGGATCTTCAACGACGTGATGGCCAAGGGGGCGACGACGCGCCCCGACGGCCTCCTCGAGCTCGACCGCGCCGCCGCGACGCGCGGCTGGCTCCTCCTGATGGCGATCGGCTTCCTCTCGGCGGTCGCGATGTGGGCCTTCAACCGCTGGGTCGAGGCGCAGGAGGCGAAGGAGAAGGCCGCGGCCGCCTGACGGCTACGGGTCGTCGAAGAAGGGGCGGGCGAGGACCTGCCCCTTCTTCGACCGGAGCGCGAGCTCCAGCGCGTGCCGCCCGCGCGGCCCCTCGGGCCTGTCGAAGACGACGACGTAGCGCCCCTCGATCGCTCGGAAGGCGAGGTCGAGGGCCTGGGCCGAGAAGACGTGGGTCTTCGCGTACGTCCCGCCCGTCATCTCGGCGACGTGCTCGAGAGTCCCCTCGAGCGTGTGCCAGTCGGCGTCCGTCACGTCCATGCTGAAGACGTTCACGCGCGCCTGCTGGAGGGCGTTCACCGCCC
>JBDIBE010000095.1:0-10343 GCA_039812785.1 Thermoanaerobaculia bacterium
CGCGCCAGCCCATCTGGTTGGTCACCAGCCCGGTGGGCAGGGTGGCGTCAGGCAGGAAGCGGTAGGGCGGCGTCGGCTGGCCGTCGGCCGGATCGTAGACCCAGAGCTGGCCGGGCGCGAAGTGCACGATGCGGTTGCTGCACGGGTCGCCGACGAAAGCGGTGTTCCACGCCTTGAAGGCATCGATCGGCCGGAAGGTCATGCCGCCGACCGGGTTGGCCTCGATGGCGCGGAACAGCTTCTTCCACTCGTCCGGCGGCTCGCGTCGGGTGGCGATCGGCGGCGGATCGACGAAGAACCAGTCGGCCTGCACGCCCGGGGCGCGCGGCAGGCCGGCGGCGAGGTCGCCGCGTGCCTCGTTGGCGGCGCCGGGGTCGCCGGAGGCGGGGGTGTCGCGCGCCGGGCCGCCGGCGCTCCGGCTCCCGCGAGCTTCATTGCGTCGACGATCCGCTCCGTCGCCCCCTCACCCTCGTCGCCGCCTTCGGGCGACAGGGACGATCTCGGCGTCGACGGAGTCGTGAAGGGGCTCCGGAGGATCTCCGTCGGCTTCTCCGAGGGCGAACCGACGGGGGCGGGAGCGACAGCCGGCGGCGCCGGAGGCGTCGGCGCCGCGGGCGCGGGCTTGCCGGCCTCGGGCACCGGGATCGCCTGCAGGATCTCCGTCGGACGGTCGGTGGACGGCGCCGGAGCCGCGGGGACGGGCGGCTCCGATACGACCGGAGCCGGCGGAACAGGCGCGGAAAGGGGCCGCAGGATCTCCGTCGGACGATCGACGAAGGGCTCCGGCTTCGGGGACGCTGGCGCTGCGGGCTCCGGAGCCGGGACGGCGGGCGCAGGGATCGCCTGAAGGATCTCCGTCGGGCGGTCCGCGTACGGCGCGGGCGCCGGCGGGGCCGGCGGGACGGGCGGCGCCGGCGGGGCCGGGGGCGCGAGGGGCCGCAGGATCTCCGTCGGACGGTCGACGAAGGGCTCCGGCGCCGCGGCCGGAGCCGGACCCCCGATCGGCCTCGCGACGCGGTCCGTTTCTGCCGGAGGCTCCTTCGGCAGGCCCGGGATCGCCCCGATCTGGATGATCTCGGTCGCCCCCTCGGGGGCCGGCTCGGGGCCGGGCGCCGCCGGGGCGGCGTCGAAGGGGGAAACGGCGAGGCCGGGGACGCGCGGAGACGGCTCGACCTCGGCGCCCGGGAAGGAGGCATCGACGTCGACGGCCGACGGCTCCGGCGGGGCCGGCGGGGGCGGCGGGACGCCCTTCTTCGACTTCGTCGGCTCGTCGAGCTGCCAGTCCGCGGAGGAGCCGGACGACCCGACGCTCGGGGCTTCCGCGGGGGCGGCCACGTACGTCGTGGCGGGGAGAGGCCGGTGGACCTCGCGGGTGGCGAGGTCCTCCGACTCCGCCACGGGAGGCGGCGCCGGAACGGGGGCGGCCGGGGCCGGCGTCGGCGCACCGCCGGCGAGGATCTCGAACGGCGAGCGTCCGATGGCCGGCGCAGGCGCGGCGGGCAGGGGCGACGGGGGCGCCGTCACCGTCGCGACGGGCCCGAGCTTCTCGGCCTCGGCGACCATCTGCCCGAGGTCGCGCAGCATCTGCCGCTCCTCCTCGCGCGCCTTGTACTCGTAGAGCGCGAGGGCGAAGTCGTTGCCCCGCTGGAAGCGCTCCCCCGGGTCCTTGGAGAGGGCCTGCCCGAGGACGTTCGCGAACTCCTGCGGGATCGACGCGTCGTACGTCTCGGGGGGGACGAACTGCTCGTGGACGATCTTGTAGGAGATCGACGTGAGGTTGTCGGCCGTGAACGGCTTCTTCCGGGTGAGCAGCTCGTAGAGGACGACGCCGAGCGAGAAGAGGTCGCTCCGGCCGTCGACCGCGTCGCCCGTCACCTGCTCGGGCGACATGTAGTTCGGCGTGCCGAGGAACTGCCCCGTCGAGGTGAGGTTCGACTTCTCGGTCTTGGCGATCCCGAAGTCGGTGATCTTCACCTGGTTCTCGGGCGTGATGATGATGTTCGCCGGCTTCACGTCGCGATGGACGATCCCTCGGCGGTGCGCGTAGTCGAGCGCCTCGGCGACCTGGCCGATGATCTCGGCGACCCGCTCGAAGGTGAACGGCGTCTTCTCCGCGAGGAGCTGCTTGAGGTTCTTTCCCTCCACGTACTCCATCGCGATGAACGACGTCTCGCTCGCCTGGTCCTCGCCGACGTCGTGGACCGTGACGATGTTCGGATGGGAGAGGATCCCGGCGGCCTGCGCCTCCCTGAGGAACCTCTCCTGGAACTCGCGCTGCTCGACGTCGTCGTCGCTGACCGCGCGGATCGTCTTGAGGGCGACGAGCCGGCCGATGACGGGGTCGCGCCCGAGGTAGACGACGCCCATGGCGCCCTTACCCAGCTCGCGGATGACCTCGTAGCGGCCGAATCTCTTCGGAAGTCCCGAGGGGGGCGCACCCGTTACGCTCGGCAGAGTTCCTCCCCTACGCGATTGCGGCAGCGAAATGCCGGGATGCTCCCGGTGTCCCGCAGTTTAGGTCTGGGCGAAAGAGGGTGTCAACGCGACGGGGGGCGCCCGGCGGAGGACGGCGCGGAACGCCCGGATCCCCCGTCCGGAATCGCTTCGGGGAGAGGCCCCCGATCCCTATAATGCAAGGCCTTTTGAGACACCTCTCCGAGGGGGACCACGCATGAAGCAGTATCCCGCAACCGCCATTCGCAACGTGGCCGTCGCCGGCCACAACGGCGTCGGGAAGACGACCCTCGTCTCGGCGCTCCTCCACGAGGCGGGCGCGGTCAACCGCTTCGGTCGCGTCGAGGACGGCTCGGCGCCGACCGACTTCGATCCGGAGGAGATCGAACGGAAGATCTCGATCGGGCTCGCCGTGGCGGCCCTCGAGTGGAAGAAGCACAAGGTCAACCTGCTCGAC
Source organism: Thermoanaerobaculia bacterium (assembly GCA_039812785.1). Classification (GTDB taxonomy): domain Bacteria; phylum Acidobacteriota; class Thermoanaerobaculia; order UBA5066; family UBA5066; genus UBA5066. The sequence continues at coordinate 2,912 of JBDIBE010000095.1, forward strand.
ACGCCCGGCTACGGCATCTTCGCCTCCGAGATGATCTGCGCGATGCGGGCCGCCGACGCCGCGCTCCTCGTCGTCGACGCGGTCGCGGGCGTCGAGGTCCAGACCGAGAAGGCCTGGTCCGTCGCCGACGAGTTCGGCCTTCCCCGCATGGTCGTCGTGAACCGGATGGACCGGGAGAACGCCGACGGCGGCCGCGTCATGGACCAGCTCCAGAAGAAGTTCGGCCGCTCCTGCGTCTGCATCGAGGCGCCGATCGGGAAGGAGAAGGGCTTCCGCGGCACCATCGACCTGATCGGGATGAAGGGTTTCCTCACCGACGACTCCGGCAAGACGGCCGAGGGCCCGATCCCCGAGGAGTTCGCCGCCGACGCCGCGACGCTCCACGAGGCGCTCGTCGAGATGGTGGCCGAGGGCGACGACGCCCTCATGGAGACCTTCTTCAGCCAGGGGAACCTGAGCGAGGAGCAGATGCTTCCGGCCCTCCGCAAGGCGATCCACGAGCGGCGGATCGTCCCGGTCCTCTTCGCCGCCGCCGGCGACCACGAGCGCGGCGTCGAGAAGCTCCTCGACGAGATCGTCGACCTCCTCCCCGGCGCCGACTCCTTCCCCGCCGCCGCCGCCGGCAAGGACGGCAAGACCGAGGTCCTCCCGCCCGACCCGAACGGCCCGGTCGCGGCCGTCGTCTTCAAGACGATCTCCGACCCCTTCACCGGCCGGCTCACCCTCTTCCGCGTCCACTCGGGCACGGTCAAGGCGGACGGCACCTACTGGAACGCGAACAGGGAGATCGCCGAGCGCTTCGGCCCGGTCTTCTCGCCCCTCGGCAAGACGATGAACACCGTCCCGGAGGTCGCCGCGGGCGACATCGGCGTCGTCGCGAAGCTGAAGGAGACCCTCACGGGCGACACGCTCTCCGCCAAGGAGAAGCCCTACCGCTTCCCCGCCGTCGCCATCCCCGAGCCGGCGATCTCCTTCTCGATCGAGCCGAAGTCGAAGGGCGACGAGGACAAGATCTCCATCGCCCTCTCCAAGCTCACCGAGGAGGACCCGTCCCTCAAGTTCCACCGCGACGCCGACACGAGCGAGCTGCTCCTCTCCGGCGCCGGCCAGCTCCACGTCGAGATCGCGGTCGCCCGCATGAAGCGGAAGTCGAACGTCGAGGTCATCCTCCACCCGCCGAAGGTCCCGTACCGCGAGACGATCACGAAGCCCGCGGAGGCGCACGGGCGCCACAAGAAGCAGACGGGCGGCCACGGCCAGTTCGCCGACTGCAAGATCCGCGTCAAGCCGATGCCGCGCGGCTCGGACTTCGAGTTCGTCGACGACATCTTCGGCGGCTCGATCCCGAGGAACTACATCCCGGCCGTCGAGAAGGGGATCCAGGACGCCCGAAAGCGCGGCTACCTCGCCGGCTACCCGATGGTCGACTTCCGCGTCGAGCTCTACGACGGCCAGTACCACGACGTCGACTCGTCGGAAATGGCCTTCAAGATCGCCGGCTCCCTCGCCTACAAGGACGCCATGGAGAAGGCGAAGCCGACGATCCTCGAGCCCGTGATGAAGGTCGCCGTCCGCGCCCCGCAGGAGTACATGGGCGACCTCATGGGCGACCTGACGAGCCGCCGCGGGCGCCCGTCGGGAATGGACCAGGTCGGCGACGACGCGATCGTCAAGGCCGAGGTCCCGCTCTCCGAGATGCTCTCCTACTCCGCGGTCCTCCGCTCGCTCACGCAGGGGCGCGGCTCCTTCACGATGGAGCTCTCCCACTACGAGGAGCTCCCGCGGCCGCTTCAGGAGAAGCTCATCGCCGAGCGCGCCAAGCTCCGCAAGGCCGAGGTCGAGGCCGAGTAGGCCGCCCCTCTCCCCGCCCCCAAGCCCGAAGGGGCCGCGAAAGCGGCCCCTTCTCTCTTTCGTGCCCGGCCCGCGCGGAGCGCTACGGGCCGTGGACGCCGGCCTTCGAGCTCGTGATGAAGTCGAGCAGGACCTTCACGTCGGGGGCCGTGAGGGCGAGCTCGCCGAGGGCGGCGACGGTCGCCGCGTGGTCGTGCCGGTGCCTGTGGAGGATCCGGTAGGCCTTCTGGAGGGACGCGACGCGCTCGGCCGAGTAGCCCTTCCGGGAGAGGCCGACGCCATTGACCTTGTACGCCTTCGTCTCGCGGTCGCTGGAGGTCCAGGTGAACGGCAGGACGTCCTTGTTCACGGGCGTCATCCCCCCGACGTAGGCGAATCGCCCGATCCGGAGGAACTGCTTCACCGGCACGAACCCGCCGAGGATCACGTCGTCCTCCACGACGACGTGGCCGGAGAGCGACGCCGCGTTGGCGAAGACGCAGCGGCTCCCCACGACGCAGTCGTGGGCGACGTGGGAGTACGCCATGAAGAGGTTGTCGTCGCCGATGACGGTCTCGTAGTGGCCGGTGACCGTGCCGCGGTGCGCCGTCATGAACTCGCGGAAGACGTTCCGGTTCCCGATCACGAGGCGCGTCGGCTCCCCGGCGTACTTCAGGTCCTGGGGCGGCCCCCCGAGGGCGGCGTGAGGGTGGACGACGTTCCCCTCGCCGAGAGTCGTCGGGCCCTCGATGACGGCGTGGGCGCCGACGCGCGTCCCCGCGCCGATCGTGACGTCGGCGCCGACGACGGCGTACGGGCCGACCTCGGCCTCGGGGTGGACCTTCGCGGAGCCGTGGACGTGCGCGGTCGGGTGGATGGGCATTCAGGCACTCTCTTCCGGCCCGCCCTCGTGGATGAGGCTCATGATCTCGGCCTCGGCGCAAAGCTGGCCGTCGACGCGCGCCTCTCCGCGGACCTTGACGATCGACCTCTTCATCGCGACGAACTCGGCGGTGAAGATGACCTGGTCACCCGGCGTCACGGGGCGCCGGAACCTCACGGCGTCCAGCCCCGTGAGGCGGAGCTGCTTGCCCGAGTGGTCCTCCCCGACGGAGAGGAGGATGAACGCGCCCACCTGGGCCATCGCCTCGATGAGGAGGACGCCCGGCATGACCGGGTTCCCGGGGAAGTGCCCCTGGAAGAACTCCTCGTTGAAGGTGACGTTCTTCAGCCCCACCGCGCGCCGGCCCGGCTCGACCTCGAGGATCCGGTCGACGAGAAGGAACGGGTAGCGGTGAGGAAGGACCTGCAGGATCTCCCGGATCCCGAGGGCCCCGTTGCCGCGCGGCGCGCTCACGGCTTTCCCTCCGGGGCCTTCGCGAGAGAGCGGACGAGCCGCGCGGTCTCGGGAAGCCGCCTCAGCTCGGCGTTCACGCGGAACGCGTCCCGGTGAGGCATGTGCGGCGTCCCGAAGATCGAGGCCCCGTCGGGGACGTCCGAGCTGATCCCGGTCTGGCCGCCGGCCTTCACGCCCCGGCCGATGCGGAGGTGCCCGCCGGCGCCGACCTGCCCCGCGAGGACGGTCTGGTCCCCGACCGTCGTCGAGCCCGCGAGGCCGACCTGGCCGCAGAGGACGACGTGGCTCCCGACGTCGCAGTTGTGGCCGATCATGACGAGGTCGTCGACCTTCGTCCCCTTCCCGACGCGCGTCGCCTCGAGCGTCGCGCGGTCGACGCAGCTGTTCGCGCCGATCTCGGCGTCGGCGCCGACCTCGACGCCCCCCACCTGGGGAACCTTCCGGAGGCCGGCCGGGCCCGCGGCGTATCCGAAGCCGTCGGCTCCGAGGACGGCGCCGGAGTGGACCTCGGCGCGCGGACCGACGGAGACGCCGTCGTAGAGGACGACGTGCGGGTGGAGCCGGGCGCCTGCGGCCAGGGAGCAGTCGCGGCCGACGACGACATGGGCCTCGAGGATCGCGCCGGCCGCGATCGTCGAGCCCTCTCCGACGACGACATACGGGCCGATCTCGGCGCCTGCGTCGACCCGGGCCCCCGGGTCGATGATCGCCGTCGGGTGGACGCCGGGGCGGGCGGCGCGCCGGCCGAAGAGCGCCTCGAGGACGGCCGCGAGCGCGAAGGACGGGTCCTTCACCTCGACGACGGTCCGCCCCGGGAACGGCTCCGCGGAGCGGGCGAGGAGGACCCCGGCCGCCGACGCGGCAGCGGCCTTCTCGGCCTTCGGATCGGAGGCGAAGGAGAGGTCCCGGGGCCCGGCCAGGTCGAGGGGCCGGACCCCGGCGACGACGGCGGCGGCGTCGCCGACGACGCGCCCGCCGCAGGCGTCGGCGACCGCCGCGGCGGTCGTCGGCGTCGGGAGGACGGCCATCCGCCCCTTACTTCTTCGGGGCGGCGGCGGGCGCGGCCGCCGGCTTCGCGTCGGTCTTGGGGGCCGCCGCGATCGCCGTGTTGAACTTCTGGATCACCGCGTCGGTGATGTCGACCGAGCTGTCCGCGTGGAGCAGGCCGCTCTGGTACTTGTTGAAGACGAGCGTGTAGCCGAGCTCCTTGGAGACCGTCTCGATGACGGGAAGGACCCTCTTCTCCAGCTCGCCGAGCTCCTTGCGCTGCAGGTCCTCCAGCTCGCGCTGGGCGTCGTCCTGGAAGCGCTTGAGGTCGAGGGCCTTCGCCTGGTAGTCCTTCTGGAGCTTCTCCATCGCCTCTTCCGAGAGCGACTTGCCCTGGTCCTGGATCTTCTTCTCCATGTCGCGGAGGTCGTTCTGGCGCTTGACCAGCTCCTCCTGCTTCGTCGCCTGGACCTTCTGGATCCGGGCGAGGCTCTCCTTGCCGACCGCGGACTCCTGGACGATCCGCTGGACCTCGATGACGCCGACCTTCTGGGCCGTGGCAGGCAGGGCGAGCAGGGCGGCCGACGCAACCGCTCCCGCGAGGATCAACCGGTTCCCGATCATCTCTTCGACTCCTTCTTCCGTGTCTGGCGCCGCCGGAGAGCCCCCCCGGCGGGCGCGCGATTCTACTTTACGAGCCGGGTCGCCCGCCCCCCGGCCGGGACGACCCAAGGCAGGCCGGCGGTCCGGGTGGGCTGCGCCTTCGCCTCGCGGCCGGGCCGCTCGGCGGTCCCCCTCTAGAACGTCGTTCCGATGGAGAACTGGAAATCGCTCCTCTTCTCCTGCGCCCCGGTGAGCGGCGTGCCGTCGACGCCCAGGATCGTCTTGGGGTCGAGGTTGACGCCGTAGATGAACCGGAGCGGCGCCTGGAAGATCGGGAGGAACATCCGGAGCTCCGCGCCGACCGAGGCGCGCATCTTCAGCGGGTTGAACGACTGGCTCTCGTGCCAGGCGTTGCCCGCGTCGAAGAAGAGGACGAACTTCAGCGGGCCCGCCATGTAGTAGACGGCCTCGACGTTCAGCACCATGTACTTGTCGCCGCCGAGGAGGGCCCCCTGCTCCGAGAAGAAGGCCTGGTTGTTCGCCTTCAGGGGGTAGATGCTGCCGTAGGCGAAGCCGCGGACGGAGCGGTCGCCGCCGATGCGGAACCGCTCGAAGATCGGAATGTCCTGGCCCTTGTAGGGCGCGACGTATCCGCCCTCGACGTTGACGGCGATGTGCGACTTCCTGCTGAGGTTGTGGTAGATCGTGGCGTTCCCGACCGGCTTGATGTAGGAGAAGTCGCCGCCGAAGGGGCCGCCCGCGATGGACACGGAGAGGCTGAAGCGCCGGCCGCGCGTCGGGTCGAACGGGTCGTTCCGGCTGTCGTACCGGTAGCCGGGGGCGATCGCCGAGGTCTTTCCGACGTAGTCGGCGTAGGCCGCGGGCGGAATGCCCGCCCCGGGCGGGGGCGGCGCCGGGAAGACCTCGTAGCGGCTCTTGGTGTCGGTGAAGCCGTAGAAGAGGGAGACGCCGTCGAAGAGGCCGAGGCCGTAGCCGATGGAGGCGCTCAGCCCCTTCGTCCGCTGGTCGACGTCGGAGTACTCGAGGGTCCGGTTGTAGATCGACCCGCCGATCGACATCCGCTTGTCGAGGAACCACGGCTCGCTGAACGAGAGGTCGAAGAAGTTCGAGCGCCCGCCGCGCTGGAACTGGATGCCGATCGTGTCGCCGCGGCCGAGGAAGTTCCGCGTCGCGAACTGGAACTGCCCGAAGATGCCGTCGAGCTGGGAGTAGCCCGCTCCGAACTGGATCTCGTTGCGGTTCGTGTCGATCCCCTTGACCGTGACGTTGACGACCTTCTTCTCCGGGTCGACCTTGAAGTCGGGGTCTTCCTCGATCTTGAAGTACCCGAGCTGCGAGATCTTCATGAGCCCCTTCTTGAAGGACTCCATGTCGAGGACGTCGCCCTCGAAGAGCTGCAGCTCGCGGCGGAGGACCTTGTCCTTCGTCGTCTTGTTGCCGGTGAACTCGACGCGCCCCACGCGGAACATGTCCCCCTCGGTGACGCGGACGACGACGTCGACGAGGTTCCCCTTGCCGGGGCGCTCCGTGTACTCCGGGTTCATGAACGCGTAGATGTAGCCGCGACCGCGGTAGATCTCGTCGAGCACCTTCATCCCGTCGGCGAGGACGGCTCGGCTGAGCGGCTTGCCGGGGCTCCAGTTGAAGAAGGCGAGGAGCCGGTCGCCGGGGAAGACGGTCGCCCCCTCGATCTTCAGGTCTCCCTGGTAGAAGCGCTCCCCCTCGACGATGGGGATCGTGATGTGCGCGCGCCGCTTCACCTTCTCCGGGCGGGTCTCGTCCGGGTTCACCGCGAAGGTCTCGATGACCGGGTCCTTGACGACGACGTCCTTGTACCCGGCGTTCTGGTAGACCTTCTTGACCGACTCGATGTCCTCCTCGTAGTTCGCCTGGTTGTAGACGTCCTTCGAGTCCCAGAACTGGTAGAAGTTCGCCTGGCGCGTCTTCTTCATCGCGTACCTGAGGCGCGTGTCGGAGAAGACGGTGTTGCCGGTGAAGTCGATCGAGTCGATCTTGATCTTGTCGCCCTCGTCGCAGAGGAAGACGACGCGGCTCTCGTTCTCCGCCATCGGCTCGATCTTCGTGTCGACGACGGCGGAGCGGAACCCCTCGGCGCGGTAGGCGTCGATGAGGACCGACTTCCCCTTCGAGACGTCGGCGAGGGAGACCGGCGACCCGACGCGGATCTCGACCTTTCCCTCCTTGAGCTTGTCCTTCAGCTGGGAGGTCGTCAGCTTCTTGTTGCCGCGGAACTCGAGGTCGCCCACGCGGGGGCGCTCCTTGACGACGGCGACGATCCTCACGCCGCCGGCGGCCGGCTCCTCCTCGAGCTGCAGCTCGTCGAAGAGGCCCGACTCCCAGAGCTTCGGGAAGGCCCGGCGGACGCGGGCGGCGTCGTAAGGGTCGCCCGGCTTGACGCCGAGGTAGAAGGCGACCGTCTCCGGGGTGACGGTCTTCCCTCCGCGGACGACGATCTCGGCGATCGTCTTCCCGGAGACGGAAGGGGCCCCCTGCAGGCCGAAGGAGGTCGGGAGCGCCCCGGCGAGGGGGGAGGCCTGCGTCGCGGGCGAGCCGGCGGGGCGCAGGTCGAGCGGCGAGGGCGCAGGCGTCGGCGCGGGCTCCGTCTGGGCGAGC
>JBDIBE010000096.1:0-10262 GCA_039812785.1 Thermoanaerobaculia bacterium
CGCGCGTCGTCGCGCCGGCGGAACGCCTCGCCCGCGAGGGGTTCCGGGTCCCCGCCGGGCTCGCCCGCGAGCTCGACCAGGAGAAGGCGCTGCTGTCGCGGTGGGCGGAGACGCGCCGCGTCTTCTTCACGGGGGGCGCGCCGCTCCGCGAGGGGGCGATCCTCCGCCAGCCCGAGCTCGCCGCGACGCTCGCGCGGATCGGGCGCGAGGGGCCGGACGCGTTCCACCGGGGCGAGCTCGCGGAGCGCCTCGTCGCCTTCGTCAGGGCGAACGGGGGAGTCCTCTCCGTCGAGGACCTCGAGGGGTACGAGCCCGCCTGGCGGGCGCCCGAAGAGGTCCGGACCGGGCGACTCACCGTCTTCACGATGCCGCTCCCGTCCTCCGCGGGCCTGGTCCTTCGCTCGGTCCTCGCGCAGCTCGAGGCCGCGCGCGGGACCGTCGGCGCGCCGCTCGACGCGGAGGGCTCCCACCTCCTCCTCGAGGCGGAGAGGCGCGCCTACGCCGACCGCAACGGCGAGCTCGGCGACTCCGACTGCGTCGGCGTGCCGCTCGCCCGGCTCGTCGCGCCCGCGCGCCTCGCCGCGCTCGGGGCCGGGATCGATCCGGGCCGCGCGACGCCCTCCTCCGCCGTGGCCGCAGCGGGGCGCGAGCGCGAGGAGACGACGCACCTCTCCGTGGCGACGCCCGACGGCTTCGCCGTCTCGCTCACGACGACGCTGAACGGGAACTTCGGGAACGGCGCGGTCGTGCCGGGCCTCGGCGTCCTCCTGAACAACGAGATGGACGACTTCGCCGTCGCTCCCGGCGTCCCGAACCTCTACGACCTCGTGCAGGGGAGCGCGAACGAGGTCCGCGCCGGCGCGCGCCCCCTTTCTTCGATGTCGCCGACGATCGTCGAGCGGGACGGGCGCCCCTTTCTCGTGCTGGGCGCGCCGGGAGGTTCCACGATCCCGACGACGGTCCTCCAGGTCCTCCTGCGGGTCTCCTCGGGAGAAGGCCTCGGGGAGGCGGTGGCGGCGCCGCGGCTTCACCACCAGCACACGCCCGACGTCGTCTTCGTCGAGCGCGGCGCCGTCCCCGGAGCGCTCCTCCGATCGCTCCGCGCCAAGGGGCACGCCCTCCGCGAGCGCGCGCCCATCGGGAAGGTCCACGCCGTCGCGTTCGATCCGCAGGGGCGGCTCGTCGGAGCGGCGGACCCGCGCGGCTACGGTATTCCCGCGGCGCCGTGAGGGAGGATCGCGAAGGGCGCTTCCCTTCCGCGAAGGCCCGTGCTATCTTCCGCGTCCCCGCGAACTTCGGGGCGTAGCGCAGCCTGGTAGCGCACACGGTTCGGGACCGTGGGGTCGGAGGTTCGAATCCTCTCGCCCCGACCACCGGAAATCACGACCCCGCCTCCCGAGCGGGGTCTTTTTCATTTAGGCTTGTCTCCTGCGCGCCGGGGCCCGGCGGCGCGTCGGGGAGGTCGAGATGGGAAGCGGTGGCGTCTCGGTCACGGTCGACGGCACGTCGGCCACGGTCACCTTCTGGCGGCCCCCGGAGAACGTCCTCGACCGCGAGGCGATCGGGAGCCTCGAGGCCCGCCTGCGGGAGGTCGCGCGGCGCCGCGACGTGCGCCTCGTCGCCCTCGCGGCCCGGGGCGAGGACTTCTGCAACGGGACGGAGATCCTCCCCGTCGACGCCGGACAGGCCGAGGGCCTCCTTTCGACGTGGCACTCCCTCGTCAGGTTCCTTCTGACCTGCGAGGTGCCGACCTGCGCGCTCGTCCAGGGGCGCGCCCTCGGCGCCGGCGCCGAGCTCGCGCTCGCGTGCGACTTCATCTTCGCGGAGACGACCGCGACCTTCGGCTTCCCCGACATACACCGCGGCTCGTTCCCGCCCGTCGCGGCCGTTCTCCTCGAGCGCCGCGCGGGCCGGACGAAGGCCGCCGACCTGATCCTGTGCGGCGCGGCGATGACGGCGGAGGCTGCGGAGCGGCGGGGCCTGATCAACGCCCTCGTGAATCCGGGCGACCTCGTCGAGGCGCTCGAGACGATGCGGGCGCGCCTCGAGACGCTCTCGGCCTCCTCTCTCCGGCTCGCCAAGCGCGCGCTCAACCTCGGGACGAACGGGGACCCCCTCTCGGCCCTCTCCGCCGTCGAGAGGACCTGGACGCGCGAGCTCCTCCGGACGGAGGACGCCGTCGAGGGGATCCGCGCCGCGATCGAGGGACGCGCCCCCTCCTGGAAGGACCGCTAGAAGAGGAAACCCCGCCGCGGGGGAGGGACTCCCGCGGCGGGGCGGAGGAAGGAGACGGCGCCCGAGGGAGGGGCGCCTACCGGGGGCGTGAGAAAGAGAACGGAGACGGACTCACCCTTCCCCCCGGAGTGACGCGACGGACCGGGACCTAACGCGCGGCGGCGGGGGCGATCTCGAGGAGCGTCGAAAGGGCGGGGGCGCCGTCGGACCAGAGCGTCACGCCGATCCGGCCCGCCTCGGGGACCCCCGCCGGGAGCCTCACGGCGAGGTCTGCCGCGGCCCCCGCGGGAACGGGCTGGTCGCCGCTGTCCCAGAGGACGACTCCCGACTCGGCGCGGAGGACGACGCGCCAGACCTTCGATCCTGGCCCGGCGAGCGAGCGGGGGAAGACGAGGACGAGCGGGGACCCTGAGGCTCTCTCGACGCGCCGCGCGGAGACGCCGACACCCGGCGAGGCGCCGAGGACGACGGCGGGCGTCGCGGGCACGACGCCTCCGCCGGCCGCCGTGACGGCGGGCGGTGCGGCGGCGTTCACCTCGGCGCGAAGGCTCGCGAGCTGCTGCTTGAGCCGCAGCGCGCTGAGGAGCGAGGCGAGGAGGAGGACGGAGAGGAGAGCGAAGGCGACCACGGTCCCCGTGCGGCCCGGGAAGAGGCCGCCGCCGATGACGTGCGCGCCGGTCCGGTTGAGGCGGCGGATCCCCTGGTCCTGCGCGAGGCGGAGCCGCAGCCGGGTCGTCGTCTCGACCCGCTCGCGGTAGTACGGCGTCGCGAGGAGCGCCTGCTCGAAACGGCGGCGATCGTCGTCGCTCAACCGTCCGAGGACGTAGTCGGAGACGAGGAGGTCCTCCTCGGCCTCGATCCGGTCGAGGAGCGAGTCGTCGTTGAAGTACGACTCCTCGAAGCGGGCGCGGTCGGCCTCGGCGAGGTTGCGGAGGAGGTACTCGCGGATCCTTCCGCGCTCGACGGCCCCCTCGCGGCTCACGGCTCGTCCTCGCCCTCGGAGGGGGGCGCCTTGCGCTCCTGCTCGCGCAGCTCGCGGACGGCCGAGCGTGCAGCGGTGCTGTCCATCTTCTTCTTCAGCTCCCGCTTCGCGCGGTAGACGCGCATGTCGACGGCGTCGGTCGTGATCCCTTCCTCGCGGGCGATCGTGCGCGACGGCACTTCCTCGACGAAGCGCCGGACGAGGAGGACCCTCATTCGAGCCGGGAGGAGCTCGAGCGCCTTGCGGACGATCAGCTTCCGGCTGCTCGAGAGGGCGTCCGAGAGCGGGTCGTCGGCGCTGGCGAGCTCCAGGACCCCGGAGAGCCCCTCGTGGCGGTTCGCCTTCTGGACCCTCCGGCAGTACTCGAAGAAGACGTTCTTCGCGACGCCGAGCGAGTAGGCCTCGGGGGAATCGAGAGGCTCGCCGCGGCTGACGCGCTGGAGGACCCGGAGGAGCGTCTCCTGGACGAGGTCGCACGCCTCGTCCTCCGTGCGGACGCCGCGCGAGAGGAAGAACCTCCGGAGCTTCTCGGGAAGCCGGCCGAGCTCGGCCTCGAACGGGTCCGCCCAGGTCGGTGTCGACATCGTATTCCGCACTTCAGACGCAAAGCCCGGGCCGCGCCGGGCGTCCCATCTTGTGGATTCTAAGGCGATTCGGCCTGGATGCCGTCCTTCCGAATGAATATCGGGCACAATGTGAAAATTCCGAATTTTGTAAGGCAAATATGACTCTGAAATGCCATGACAGCGGGGTCGTGCGCGTTCGGGACCGGGCCCGTCGAGCGTCCGCGGCGGGGACGGCGCGCCGACCGCGCCGGAATGACGCCTTGACTTGCGTTCGATTTGCGCCATACTGTGCCGGACGCTCAGGTCGGTTTCCGAATTTCATTAGGCGTTCCGTGCAGAAAGCCGAAAGAAATATGGCTCATCGCCCGAACCTCACCGAAAGACAGCAGGAAATCGTCGCGTTCATCCGCGACTATCGGACGCGGCGCGGCATCGCCCCGACGCAGCGCGAGATCTGCGAGCACTTCGGTTTCTCCTCCTTCGGGACTCTCCAGAAGCACATCCGGCTCCTCCTCGAAAAGGGAGTGCTCGTTCGCGACTGGAACCAGCGCAGGTCCCTCGACGTGGCGAGCGAGGCGTCCGCCGCGCCGGCCCTGGAAGTCCCGCTCCTCGGCCGGATCGCCGCGGGGAGCCCGATCGAGGTCCTTCCGGGCGACGACCGCCTCCACGTGCCCGAGTCGCTCACGCGCAAGGGGGAGAACTTCGTCCTCCTCGTGACGGGCGACTCGATGGTCGACGAGGGGATCCGCGACGGCGACTGGGTCGTCGTCCACCGCCGCACGCGCGCCGAGAACGGCGAGATGGTCGCCGCCCTGGTGAACGGGGAGGCGACCCTGAAGCGCCTCTACCGGGAACCGGAGGGAGTCGTTCGGCTCCAGCCCTCGAACGAGCGCCTCTCCCCGATCCGCGTCCGGGAGGACGAGGTCCAGGTCCAGGGGATCGTCGTCGGGCTCATGCGCCGCTACTGACTGCTATCGTCGCCTCGCGGAGGGGCGCATGGCGATGCGGAGAGACGCGGGACCGGTCACCACCTTCACGGTCGGGATGCCGTCGCCGGCTCGCCATCTCTTCGACGTCGAGATGGCCGTCGCCCCGTTCGCGCGGCCCGTCCGGACGTTCGACCTCTGCCTTCCCGCGTGGACTCCCGGCTCCTACTTCATCCGCGACCACGCCAGGAACGTCCGCGACCTCGCGGTCTTCGGCCCCGCCGGGGAGCCTCTCGCCGTCCGGAAGGTCGACAAGGGGCGGTGGCGCGTGGAGTGCGGCGGGGCGGCGCGCGGCCCGTTCCGCGTCGCCTACCGGGTCTACGCCTTCGAGCTCTCCGTCCGGACCTCCCATCTCGACGCCTCGCACGGCTACGGGAACGGCGCGACGCTCTTCTTCCACGTCGACGGACGGAAGGAGGAGCCGCAGCGGCTGAAGCTCCGGCTGCCCCGAGGCTGGAAGGCCTCGGTCGCCCTCCCGCGCCGGGACGGCGCGTACGCCGCCGCCGACTACGACGAGCTCGTCGACTCCCCGTTCGAGTGCGGGACGCACCGGACCTTCTCGTTCCGCGTCCGCGGGGTCACGCACGCGCTCGCCCTCTGGGGGGAGGGGAACGAGGACCCGGAGCGCCTCGTCCGCGACCTGTCGCGGCTCGTCGAGGCGGCGGCCGGGCTCTTCGGCGGCCTGCCGTACGCGCGCTACCTCTTCCTCGTCCACCTCGCCGAGGGGGCGCGCGGCGGACTCGAGCACCGCGCCTCGCAGAGCTGCGGCGTGAGCCCCTGGAAGTTCCGCCCCGAGGCGGCCTATCGCGAGGTCCTCGCGCTCTTCTCTCACGAGCTCTTCCACGCCTGGAACGTGAAGAGGATCCGGCCCCGCGGCCTCGGCCCTTTCGACTACGCCCGCGAAACCTTCCTGCGCGACCTCTGGGCGCTCGAGGGGCTCACGTCCTACTACGAGCATCTCCTCCTCCTCAGGGCCGGGCTCGAGGAGCCGCGGTACGCGTTCGAGGCGTGGGCGAAGGACGTGAAGGCCCATCGCGACACGCCGGGCCGCCGCGTCCAGAGCCTCGAGGACGCCTCCTTCGACGCCTGGATCCGCTTCTATCGACCGGACGAGAACTCCCCGAACGTCTCCGAGAGCTACTACCGAAGGGGCGGCCTCGTCGCTCTCGCGCTCGACCTCTCGCTTCGCCGCGACTCGAACGGGAAGCGCTCCCTCGACGACGTCGTCCTCGCGCTCTGGCGCCGCTGGGGCTCGAAGGGGAGGCCCTACCCGGACGGAGCCTGGGAGGACGAGGCGGTGAAAGCCGGAGGGCCAGGGGTCCGCGAGTTCTTCGACCGGCACGTCCGGGGCGTCGAGACGCCGCCGTTCGAGGAGCTCTTCGCGGCGGCGGGCCTCCTCTTCCGCGAGAAGGCGGAGCGCGAGGAGGGGGAGAGCGTCGAGGCGGGAGCGATCCCGCTCCGGGCCGACTTCGGCTGGAAGGTGAAGTCGGAAGCGGGGAGGCTCGTCGTCGTCGAGGTGCACGACGGCGGGGCGGCCGCGGCGGCCGGCGTTTCCGCCTCCGACGAGCTCGTCGCGCTCGACGGCACCCGGGTCGACGAGGAGCGCCTCAAGCGCATCGCCCGGGAGCTCCCTCCCGGCCAGGGGGTGAGCCTGCACCTCTTCCGCCTCGGCCGGCTCCTCACTCTTCCGCTCGTCCTCGGCTCGCGTCGGGCGTTCTCGTACGAGATCGTCCCCGACGCCTCCGCCGGCGCGCGCGAGAAGGCCCTCTGCCGCTCCTGGCTCGGCTCGGAGCTTCCTACCGGCTGAAGTCCGCGGGTCCCAATTCCGGCGCAACCCGGGCGCGAGTCGTGGGCCGGAGGCCCGAGTCTTGCTTGCTTGACGGTCGGGCCGACGTCACCCATATTCCGGCCATCCTCAGGGAAGCCCTCGCAGTCGGCCATGGTTGGCGCGAGGTCGGCATGGCCGCCCGGGAAATCCTCAGAACCTCGCAAAGGATGAAGCTATATGGAACCACAGACCGAAGGATCCGTTGAGACGGCGGATCGACGAAGTCGGGGGGGGGCCCTCCGACTCGCCGGCGCCGGGCTCGCGTCGGTCCTCGCTCTGGGGAGCCCCACCGACGGGGGGAACGCGGCGCGGGCCGTGGTGCCGATCCTCGTCGCCCCGGCGGTCCTGCCGGGGTTCTCGACCCTCCCGGCCGGGTGGCCCGGCCCCGTCCCCGACCTGACGACGCCGCGGGAGGCGGACGTCTGGGCGATGGTGCATGCCGCCTGCCGGCGGCACGGCATCCCCGAGCAGGCGTACGCGATGTACCAGGTCCTCTGGGAGGAGAGCCGCCTCTTCCCCGGAGTTCGGTCCGGGTGCGGCCGCTACTACGGGATCAGCCAGTTCACGCGGTCGACCTTCCGGGCGAACGTTCGCGAGATGCGCCACCTCGGCCTCGTCTGGGGCGACGAGGAGTGGTCTCCCATGAACCCCGCCCAGGCGATCGAGGTGATGGCCTGGATGTGGAGCCAGGGCTACCACGACCACTGGGGGCCCTACCGGCGGGTCGTCCGGCGGATCGCCACGGCCCAGGCCTCGGCCCGTCTAAACTGAGCGGGTGACCCGCGGCACCGGAGGCCGGTGCGGCCCCGGGGCCGCCATCCTCGTCGCGTTCGGCCTCCTCGCCGGGCTCGCGGCGTCGCCGGCAGAGGCGAAGAAGGGGACGAAGGGCGCCAAGCGCCCCGCCCCCCCGAAAGCTCCCATCGAGCGTCCCGGCGCGCTCGCGCCGTTCTTCGAACGCCTCGCGGCGCTCGAGCGGGGCGAGGCGAAGGTCGTCCGGGTCCTCTGGTTCGGCGACTCGCACGTCGAGGCCGACTTCCTGACGGGTCACGCCCGCGCGCTCCTCCAGGCCCGGTTCGGCGACGCGGGGCCCGGGCTCGTCATGCCGGGGAACCCGTGGCGCTATTTCCGGCACGACCGGGCGAAGAGCCGGGGCGACGGCGGCTTCGAGACGATCGGCCTTTCGCGCGGAGAGCCCGTCGACCCGTTCGTCGGGCTCTGGGGCGCCGCCCTGGCGCCACGGAGCGAAGGGAGCGCGAGCCTCGAGTCGGCGTTCGCCGAGGCCGAGGTCGCGGCGATCGCCCCGCCGGGCGGTGGATGCCTCTCGGTCGCGGTCGACGGCGTGACCGCCTTCTCGGGCGACCTCGGGGAGGCGCTCGACGGCGAGACGGGCGGGTGCGCGCGCGTTTACGGGACGATCCTCCGCGGCGGCGAGTCGGTGGCCTTCGTCGCGCCGGCGCCCCGGGAGGAGGCTCCCGGCACGCTCGAGCTTCGCGACGCGTGCGGAGGGTCGATACGGATCCTCGGGGCCGACCTCCGGAGCGGCCGTCCCGGCGTCCTCGTCGACTCCGTCGGGATCATCGGCGCCGAGATCGCCATGGTCGGGAAGCAGGACCGCGAGCTGCGCCGCGTCCTCCTCGAGCGTCTCGACCCGGCCCTCGTCGTCGTCTCCTACGGCACGAACGACATGGGGCGCGGCGACCTCGTCCCGGAGGAGTTCGAGAGCGCCGCGGCCGACCTTCTCCGTGCGCTCCGCGAGGACGCCCCTTCCGCGGCGCTCCTCGTCACCGGCCCGACCGACCGCTCGAGCCGGTCGCGCCGGGTCTCGCGGCTCCTCGCCGTGAACGAGCCGGCGGTGATCGGGGCCCTCCGATCGGCCTCCCGCGCCGCGGGCGGCGCCTTCCTCGACCAGCGCGCCGTGATGGGAGGCGACGGCTCGATCCGGGCGTGGGCGCGCAAGCGCCTCGCCGCGCGCGACCTCGTCCACCTGACCCGCCCGGGCTACGAGAAGCTCGCCGGCGAGATCGTCACCCGGCTCCTCGGGGCGTACGACGCGAGCGTCAGCCGGCGACCCTGAGGAGCGCGGCCCCCCAGCTGAAGCCCGCACCGAACGCGGCGAGGACGACCCGCGCGCCCGGCCGGAGACGGCCCTCGGCGTGCGCCTCGGAGAGGGCGACGAGGACCGAGGCGGCCGACGTGTTCCCGAGCCGGTCGACGTTCACACAGAGCTTCTCCTCGCCGACGCCGAGCGACCGGGCCACGCCGCGCAGGAGGTTCAGGTTCGCCTGGTGGAGCACGAAGAGATCGACGTCCGCCGGCGCGAGGCCGTGCGGCTCGAGGACGGCGCGGATCGCACCGGGGAGCTTGCGGCTCGCTTGGAGGATCACCGTCCGTCCGTCCATGACGAGCGGACCGCCGGGCGCGAGCGAGAGCGCGTCGGCGAAGGTCCCGTCGCCTCCGAGCCTCACGTCGACGACGTCGATCGCGCCGGCGCCCGGCGCGACGACGCACGCCCCCGCGCCGTCGCCGAAGAGGATCGCGGTCTCCTTCGCGAGCGGCGCGCGGAGGAGGACGCGCGACATCTCCTCGGCCGCCGCGGCGAGGACGGGGCCCGTCCTCGCGCAGAGGTCGACGGCGAGCGCGAGCGCGAAGAGGCCGCCGACGCTCGCGAGCGGCACGTCGAACGCGGCGCCGCCGGCGCCGAGGAGGCGCTGCAGGTCGGCCGAGACGCCGGGGAAGGACCTCGGCGCGCTCCCCGTCCCGACGACGATCGCGCCGAGGCGCTCGGGCGGAAGGGCGGCCGCGTCGAGGGCGGCGCGGGCGGCGCGCCCGGCGAGCTCCGCGACGCTCTCCCCCTCGGAGAGCCAGCGGCGTTCGCGGATGCCGCAGGCGCCGAGGATCCATTCCTCGCTCACGCCGAGGAGCGAGGCGAGCTCGCCCGAGGGGACGACGCGGTCGGGGAGGGCGTGCCCGAGCCCGGCGAGGTGCGCCACGGGCCTCAGGCCGCGCGGGACGCGAGGTAGCGTTCGATCTTCGCGAGCGTCTCGAAGCGGCGCGGCGTCAGGTCGGCGTCCGGGACCTTGACGCCGAAGGCGTCCTCGAGGCGCGCGACGGCGTCCATCAGGCCGAACGAGTCGAGGACGCCCAGCTCGAAGAGCGAGGCGTCGGCGTCGGCGGGGAGGGGGGCCTTGGCGAGCGGCTGGAGGACCGTGCGGATCTTCTGTTCGCTGGGAGTCATGCGACCCCGCAGTCTAGCGGACCGGAGGGACCGGAGTCTCGAGGAGGACCATGCCGTAGTCGCCGACGACCCGGAAGCCGAGGGCGGCGTAGGCCTGCCGGGCGGGGCGGTTCTCCCGCTCCGTGAAGAGGACGGCCCGTTCGACCCCCTCCCCGCGCGCGGCGAGGAGGGAGCCGGCGACGACTGCGCGGGCGTAGCCTCGCCCGCGGAGCGCGGGCGGGGTCCAGACGCCGCCGACCTGGACCACCTCGGGGAGCCGGGCGTTGAACCCGCTGAAGGCGACGGGCGCGCCCTCCGCGCGGAGGACGAACGCGCTCCCCTCGGCCGTCAGCCGGGCGACCTCCTCGGTGCAGCTCCTCCGGAGCGTCCCGCCCGGGCGGGCCCCGAGCGTCTCGACGGCGTAGGCGACGCGCCACTCCGCGAGGAGCTC
>JBDIBE010000097.1:0-10254 GCA_039812785.1 Thermoanaerobaculia bacterium
GCTCCACGCGGGCGGCAGCCCGCGCGCGCTCCGCCCCCGAAGAGAGGAGAGCGCGAGGACGGCGCCCGCTCCCGCGGCGGCCTCCTCCCACGACGGAGGCCGCGCCGCGGAGTCGAGGAGCCCCTCGGCGCCCGAGGCGAAGGCGCGGGCGTCCTCGTGTGCGGCGTCCGCGCGCGGGTCGAGGAGGAGGAGCCGCGCGCCGAACGCCCTGCAGGCGCGCGCGGCCGAGCCGAGGTTCCCCGGGCTGTGGGTCCTCGCGAGGAGGACGTCGACGCTCACCGGCGCATCTTCCAATCGGCGGGCCGCCTCGTCCAGAATGCCCGCATGGCGAAACAGCGGTCCGACGAGGAGCAGAAGGCGGTCGAGACGATCCTCCGGGCGCTCGCGCACCGGCTCCAGCGCCTCCGTGACGAGGCGGCGATGCAGGCGCTCCGCGGCGAGACCGACCCCGGCGTCGAAAAGGGCCTCGACATGGCGCTCCGCGAGCTGAACGACCTCCTGCCGCGCCGCAAGAGGGTCCGCTGACGCCGCCAGCGGCGGCCGGGCGGGCCCGGCGGTGAGCGACGCCGCTGGCCGTCGCGCCCGTCCCGACGGCCCCCCGCCGCGAGGGCATGGAAGCCGAGTGCTATCGTGAAACGAGATGGCTCTGGAGACAGGCGGAGAGCGACGCCCGTACCCTGCCGTGAGGCTGTTCCTCCTCCTCGCCGGCCTGCTCGGGGTCGTTCGCCTCGTGGCCGTCACGGGGATCATCCCGTTCCCGCTTCTCGGGAACCCGTGGAACCCGGCCTCCGGCTTCGGCGCCCAGGCGTTCTTCGTGGGCACCGTGATCATCTTCTTCGCCTCGCGGCCCTCTCGGCGGGACGGGGTCGTGACGCTGCTGGCCGGAGCGGCCTCGGCGCTCTTCGTCATCGCCCGGCCACGGGCCCTCCCGGTCGGTGATCCCCTTCCCGCTGCGATCTGGGGCCTCGCCGTCGGGTCCGTCGTGGCCTCGACGTGGAGGCTCGTGGCGGCGCGGGGCCGTTCGGCACGGCTCGAAGCGCTCGACGCGTTGCTCGCTCTCTTCCTTCTTCCGCTCTTCTTCGTCCTGACGGGGCCTTTCCTTTCTCTGACGGCCGCGCTTCGTCCGACGACGCTCGACGCCCAGGTCTTCGCAGTCGACGCGACGTTCGGCCTCCAGCCCTCGTTCGCGCTCCCCCGACTCATCCTGGCGGTCCCGTGGCTGAAGACGGCCCTGGCGTACTCCTACAACTCGTTGCCGATCGCCCTGGCTCTCTGCTACGGGCTGCGGTCCCGCCGGAGGCCAGACGCCGCGGCCTTCAACGTCTTCGTGGCGCTTGGGGCGGCGGGATGGCTTCTCTACCTCGCGTTCCCGGTCGTCGGTCCCGCAGTGGCCTTCTGGAGCGCTGCCGACCGGATGGCCGCGCCGCTGGCGACGGTGCCCGACGGGTTCCTCTCGATGCCGCCTCCGCCGCCGGACAGGGTGCTCGCGGCGCATGCCGTGACGCGGCACCCGCTCGTTCCCCGCAACTGCATGCCCTCGCTGCACCTCGCGTGGGCGCTCGCGATCGCGTGGCTCGCGCGCGGTACGACGCGCTGGTTCCGGGTCGGCGCGGGGGCCTTCGCCGTGGTGATGGCGGTGAACACGGTGGGCCTTGGCTATCATTACCTCTCCGACCTCGTCGCCGCCGTTCCGCTCACCCTCGCCGTCGTCGCGGCGATGGCGGGAGGAGGGACCCGGGACGCGCGGCGTGCCCTCGGCGCAAGCACGGTCCTCCTCGCGGCGTGGCTGCTCCTCATTGGCCGGGGCGCCTCGCTCAGCCTCTCCGCGCCATTCCTCTTCCCTCTCGTCGCGTCCGCGATCGTCGCGGTGAGCTTCGTTCTCGCCGCGCGCCTTCCTCTGGCCGCGGACGGGCCGGCGGCGGGCCGAGGGGGTGCGTCCGGTGCCGGAGCAGGGGCGGGCGTTCTGGCGAGGCCGGACCTGGCTATTCTGGCGGCGGTCTTCACGCTCTCGGGATTCGCCGGCCTCGTGTACCAGATCGTCTTCGCGAAGCGGCTCGCGCTCACCTTCGGCAGCACGTCCCACGCGCAGACGACCGTTCTGGCGACCTTCATGGGAGGTCTCGCCCTGGGGACGTGGGCGGGCGGGCGCCTCGCCCCCCGCCTGAGGGACTGCGCCCGGGCGTATGCGCTCGCCGAGGGAGGCATCGGCCTGTTCTGTGTCGCCGCGCCCTGGCTGCTCTCCGTCGTGCGGTGGCTCTACACGACCTTCGCGCGGGGAAGCGAGCCGGCGGAGGGGTGGCTGATCGGGCTCCAGCTTGTCCTGGGATCGTTCGTCCTGCTGCCTCCCACGTTCCTGATGGGCCTGACAACGCCGCTGCTCGTCCGACGATTCCTCGGAGGCCGCGAGGAGCTGGGGCGAGTCGTCGGGCTGCTGTACGCCGTCAACACGCTCGGCGCGGCCCTCGGGGCCCTGCTCGCCGGCTACCTGCTCGTCCCGACGCTCGGCGTGCGGGGCGCCCTGGCGGTCGCCATCCTGACCAACCTGCTCGTGGCGGTCCTCGTGTTCGTCCTCGGGGCGCGGTATCGGGGCGAACGGACGGCCCCCGCCGTGGCCGACGCTCCCGAGGCCGGGCCGGCCGTCGCCGGGCGGGAGGCCCGGACGCTGGGCCGCGCCGCGATTGTGATCCTGGCGGTCGGCGGCTTCGTCACGTTCGGCCTCGAGCTCACCTACGTCCACCTCCTGGCCGTCGTGGTCGGCAACAGCGCCTACGCCTTCGCGCTGATGCTCTTCACGTTCCTCGCGGGGCTGACCGCCGGCGCCGCCGCCGCGAGGGCGGTCCTTCGCGCGAACCCCCCGCTCGCCCTTCTCCTCGTGCTCGCGCAGGCGATCCTCGCCGCGACGGTCCTCCTCGGCGCCTACCTCTGGAACGCCGTTCCCGGCTACTTCGCCTCGTTCGCCGCCTACGAGCTCACGCGGAGCTTCGGCGCCCGCGAGTTCGTCCGGTTCGTCGTCTGCCTCGTGGCGCTCGGCCCGCCGGCCTTCGTCATCGGCCTCGCCTACCCGTTCGCCATCGAGGCCGTCGGCCGCGCGCACCCCGGCCGCGAGGTGGAGGCGATGGGTCGGGCCTCGGCGCTGAACACGCTCGGGAACATCCTGGGCGCCGTCACGACGGGGTTCCTCCTCCTGCCGGCGCTCGGCTCGCTGCGGACGCTCCACCTCGTGTCGGGTCTCTCCCTGCTCCTTTCGCTCGCGGCTCTTCCGTTCGTCACGGGCGCCGGGAACCGGCTCCGCGGGGCGGCGGCGGCCGCCGCCGCGCTGGCGCTCCTCGTGACGCAGCCCTCCTCGTTCGACCTCACGCGCCTGTCGACCGGCGCGAACGTCTACTTCGAGCCGCAGTTCTACGGGACGGTCGTGGACCACGCGGAGAGCCTCGACGGAGGGCTCACGTCGGTGGTGGAGGCACGGCCGAGAGGCGCGGAGCGGGTCCTCACGCTCCTGACCAACGGGAAGTTCCAGGGGGACGACTCCCGGTCCGGGGAGATGGTGGCGCAGTCGTCGTTCGGCCTCGTGCCCCTCCTGCACGATGACCGGAGGGGAAGGGCGCTCGTCATCGGGCTCGGGACCGGCGTCTCGGCGCGCGTCCTTTCCGACGCCGGATTCGCCGAGCTCGAGATCGCGGAGCTCTCGGGGGACATCGTCCGTATGGCGCGGGCCCACTTCGCCTCCGTCAATGCCGGCGTGCTGGACCGTCCTTCCGTGAGGGTCCACGTCACTGACGGAAGGAACTTCCTCCTGCTCGAGGAGCGCTCCTACGACGTCATCAGCCTGGAGATCAGCAGTATCTGGTTCGCGGGCGCCTCGACGCTGTACAACAAGGAGTTCTACCAGCTGGTCCGCAGCCGGCTCGCTCCCGGAGGCGTCCTTCAGCAGTGGGTCCAGCTGCATCGGATCAGCCCGCTGGACATCGCCTCCGTGCTCGCGAGCGTGAGGAGCCAGTTCCGCTATGTCTGGCTCTACTACGTGGGGCAGCAGGGGATCATCGTCGCGGCCGAGCACGATGCCCGGCCGAGCCGTCGCACGCTCGAGCGGCTCGAATCCGATCCCGGGCTCGCCGAGATCCGGGCCCTTCACGGCGGCAGTTTCGCCGGCCTCCTGAGGTCGCGCGTCCTGTCCCCCGAGGCGACGGACCGCCTTCTGGCAACCATCGCGGGAGGCCCGGACTTCCTGCCGCTGGTCTCGACGGACGACAACCTGTTCCTGGAGTACAGCACCCCTCGCGGCAACGTCCGTCGGTTCGGGGAGTCCCTCCGGCAGAACGTCGCGTGGCTTATGCGGTTCCGGCCCGCGGACCTGCTCGAGGCGACGGACCTCGGGGCCGACGACCTCGGCCCGGCGGCGCACCCACAGGCCGGGCGCTGACGTCCGGCCGTCGCGTCTGGCTACCTGCCCGGTCCGGCCTCGCGTGAGGCCCGAAGCAGCTGGATCGCGTCCCTGCTGCCCGGGTCGAGCTCGAGCGCCGCTTCGGCGAAGAGGCCGGCCTGTCCGGGACGACCCCGCCCGAGGTAGCCGGCGGCGGCCCTGATGAGGAGCCTCGGAAGGAACGGT
Source organism: Thermoanaerobaculia bacterium (assembly GCA_039812785.1). GTDB lineage: Bacteria > Acidobacteriota > Thermoanaerobaculia > UBA5066 > UBA5066 > UBA5066. Next base: position 4,607 of record JBDIBE010000097.1, read on the forward strand.
GAGACCGGCGGAAGGCCGAGCATCCGGCGGACGATCCATGGAGACACGGCCTCCGCAGCCGTCGGCCGCCGGGTCGTCTCGCGCGCCTCGCCTCGCAGCCACGGCGCAGGCAGGCGCCCGGGAGCGGCCATCCCGGCGAGCAGCCAGACGTGGCCGTAAAGCGGGCTCATCTCGACGATCTCGGAGACCCGATCGCCGCCCGCACGGGGCCAGGTCGATTCCGGGGGCGGGGCCAGCCGCTCCGCGTACGACTGCCAGGCACCTGGCGCGACGAGGACTCCGGGGAGGTTCACGAGGAAACCGGCGGCGAGGAGGGCCCGCGACACGCGCCCCGGGGCGAGGACCGCGGGCGCGACGAGAAGCGGGAGCGCCGGGATCAGGAATCGCGGACCCCAGCACGTGCCGCCGTGCCAGACGAACCACCGGGCCGTCACGGCGACGAGGACCACGGGGGCGCCGATGCAGAGGACGCGGGCGGCGACCGGAAGTCGCCGCGCGGCGAAAAGGGCCGCCACGACGATCGGCGCGTAAAAGACGACACCTCGGCCGGGGAGGAGGAAGGTCCGTACGAGCGCGAGCAGAGGACCGTGGACGAAGGGGACCTCGTCGGTGAACCCGTGGCCGAAATCGAATGCCGAGCCGTGGAGCGCCCGGTTCAGCGCCAACGCCGAGGCCAGGCCGGCGCACAGCCCAGCCAGGAGCCAGGCGGCTCGTCTCGTGGCGTCCTCCCTTTCCCTCCACCGAATAAGCGCGGCGAGGACGAAGACGGGTGCCAGCACCCAAGCGACGGGCCGAAGCCAGAACGCCAGGACGGCCGTGAAGGAGATCGCGAGAGACGAGCGTACCGGACCTGCCCGGGGCTCTGCCAGGAGAACGGAGGCCGACAGGCCGAGCGCGGCCGCCGCCCACGGCTCGACGTAGGAATCGGCGGCGTAGGGCCAGAGGAAGGTTCCCCCGAGGAAGGCCGGGGCCCACAGGGGTGAGCTGTCCGGTCGCAGGGCCCGGGCGAGCCGAAGGAAGGCGAGAGACGCGAGGACGGCGCCCGTCGCCCACGCCGTCGAGGCGACCGCGTCCGCTCCGGCGGCCCCGAGGACCTCCCGGAACGCCCAGGCGGCGCCCGCGAAGGGCAGAAGCAGGAGCGACGGGGCGATGCCGTACCGGGAGCGGAACGGGGGCGGAGGCGGGAGGAACGGGTCCGGCGACGTCGGGAGGAGGGAGGCGCTCTCGAATCGCCCCTGCACGAGGAAGCCGAGCGTGTCGGACATCATCTCGGCCCCGTCGTCCGCCGACAGGACGGCCCTTCCGATGAAGGCGAAGCCGACGAGGGCGGCGATTCCGATCCCCGCGGCCAGCCGCGCGCGGCGCGGAATGGCGGTCCGTCGTCTCGACATGGCCCCGGTAATCCTACATTCGGTGCGCCGTTGCGCCGAACGCCCGCGAGGCTCCCGGAGCCGTGGCCAGGAGGGCCTGGCGCCCCGTCCGGGGCTTCGCCTCCCGCTTCGCCAGGCGGAAACGGACGAGCGGGACCTCGTGGCGAAGCAGCGGGGATCGACCCGGGGCAGAAGGCGGCGGAGACGACCCTCCGCTCGCTCGAGCGCCGGCTCCAACGGCCGCGGGACGAGGCCGCGATGCGGGCGCCCCGGGCCGGGACCGATCCGGGAGCCGAGCAGGGGCCGGAGGAGGTGCTGCGCGAGCCAGATGGACCCTGGCCGCGTCGCGAGGGCGCTGACGGTGGCGGCATGCAGCGCCACGCCCGGCTCTCGGTGCCCCTTCCGGTCGGCTACACTGCCCGCCGCCGGGGCGGAGCGATGAGCGAGACGACGAGGAAGATCGAGAAGTCGCTCCAGGGCGACGGTCCCCCCCACGCCGGGGGCGCCGACGAGCTCGTCCCGCTCGACCCGGACCACCCGGGCTTCAAGGACCCCGTCTACCGCGCCCGCCGGAACGCGATCGCGCGGCTCGCCCTCGAGTACCGCGAGGGCGACCCGCTCCCGCGCGTCGACTACACGGAGGACGAGCAGGCCGTCTGGCGGACCGTCTGGGAGCACCTCGCGCCTCTCCACGAGAAGGCCGCCTGCCGCGAGTGGAAGGAGAGCTCGGCCGCCCTCGCCCTCGACCGCGGGCGGGTGCCGCAGCTCGCCGAGGTGAACGAGGCCCTGAAGCGGGGCGCCGGCTTCCGCATGCTCCCCGTCGCAGGCCTCGTCCAGGGCCGGACGTTCCTCGGGATGATGGGGAAGGGAGTCTTCCTCTCGACGCAGTACATGCGGCACCACTCCGTGCCGCTCTACACGCCCGAGCCGGACGTCGTCCACGAGCTCGTCGGGCACGCGGCGAGCCTCTTCCACCCCGGGATCGTGGCGCTCTCGCGCCGCTTCGGCGAGGCGGCCTGGCGCGTCGACGACGCGGCGCTGAAGAGGCTCGAGCTCGTCTACTGGTACACGCTCGAGTTCGGGCTCGTCGTCGAGGACGGGGAGAGGAAGGCGTACGGCGCCGGGCTCCTCTCCTCCTTCGGAGAGCTCGGGACGTTCGAGGAGAACGCCGAGATACGGCCGCTCGACTGCGACGAGGCCGCCTCGATCCCGTACGACCCGACGCAGTACCAGAGGGTCCTCTTCGTCTCCCCGTCCTTCGAGCGGATGGCCGAGGACGTCTCCGCCTGGCTCGCGCGGCAGTGACCCCTCCGCCGATGCCGCGCCTCTACGACCTCTCCCCGCCGATCTCCTCCCGCCTCGCGGTCTGGCCCGGCGACGTGCCGTTCGAGCGCCACGTGACGACGCCTCCCGACGGGACGACCTTCTCCTCGATCCGGACGACGCTCCACCTCGGCTCGCACGCGGACGCGCCGCTTCACATGGCGGCGGGCGCCCCGTCGATCGACGCGGTCCCCCTCGAGACGTGGATCGGCGCGTGCCAGGTCGTCGAGGCGCGCGTCGCCCCGCGCGGCCGCGTCCGCCTCGAGGACCTGGCGGAGGCTCCCTCGGCGCCGCGGCTCCTCGTGAAGACGGGGACGTTCCACGACCGCGAGCGCTTCTCGGGCGACTTCGCGGGGCTCGACCCCTCGCTCGCCGCGGAGCTCGCGGCGCGGGGCGTCGTCCTCGTCGGGATCGACACGCCCTCGGTCGACCCGTACGACGACCACGACTACGCGGCGCACAGGGCGCTCGTCGCGGCGGGGGTGATGTGGCTCGAAGGCCTCGTTCTCGCCGGCGTTCCCCCCGGGCGCTACGACCTCGCCGCCCTCCCCCTCCGGATCGAGAAGGGCGACGGCTCGCCCGTGCGGGCCGTCCTCGTCGCTCCCTGACGGGCGGCAGGACCTCCGCCCCCGGCGCTAAAACCTGCCAGAATAGGAAGTTGGCATGCGGAACGTCGACCGCCTGAAGAGGCAGATGCTGCGCGACGCCGTCCGGGAGAACCTGGAGGCGATCGAGGGACGGCCCCCTTCGGGCCTCCGGAAGGAGGGGCCGTGGCTGCGGCGCCTCGTCCGCGGCGTCGCCCTCGTCGGCATCCCGCTCGCCCTCTTCGCGTCGATCAACGCCTTCTCCGGCGGCGGGGCTCCCGCGCCGGAGGTCGTCGTCGTGCCGCAGCGGACGGTCGCGCCGGCGCCGGAGCCGGAGCTCGAGAGCGTCGCCTGGCCCGCGCCGAAGTCGTTCGACCCGACCCTCTTCCACCTCGACGTGAAGACGATCGTCCTCGACGCGGGGCACGGCGGGGCGGACCCGGGGGCGGTCGCGGCCGACGGCCTCCACGAGAAGGACATCGCGCTCGACGTCGTCGAACGGGTCGCCGCGAGGCTCCGCGGCGGCCTCTTCCGCGTCGTGACGACGCGGCGGGGCGACGAGACGGTCTCGCTCCGAGAGCGGGCGCTCCGCGCGCGCGCGGCCGGCGGCGACGTCTTCGTCTCGGTCCACCTCAACTCGATCCCGCGGCCCGACCAGCACGGGATCGAGACCTACTACCTCGGCCCGACGGACGACCCGGGCGTGCGCGAGCTCGCGAGCGCCGAGAACAGGTCGTCGGGCTATTCTCTGGCGGACTTCCGGGGGCTTCTCGAGGGGGTGTACGTGGGGGTTCGGCAGGCGGAGTCGCGGCAGCTCGCGGAGTCGGTCCAGGGCGAGCTCGTCGGCTCCCTCCGCAGGGTCTCCCCGGGGATCGGCGACCGCGGCGTGAAGAGCGCCCCGTTCGTCGTCCTCATCGCCTCGGAGATGCCGGCGATCCTCGCGGAGGTCTCCTGCGTGTCGAACCCGGAGGAGGCGCGCCTCCTCCGCGACCCGGCGTTCCGGGACGCGATCGCCGACGCCCTCGCGCGGGGGCTCCGGAGCTGGGCCGACGCGCGCAACTATGCCGGTGCGGGAAGGAGCGGGAACGGATGAGCGGGAAGAAGGACGTCCTCCACGTCGGGATCGACCTCGGCACGTCGCGCAGCGCCATCGCGGCCTCCAGCGGGGAGCGCCACGTCGTGGAGAGCTACGTCGGCTGGCCGGTCGACATGGTCGCGCGAAAGGTCGTGAAGAAGCCCGTGCTCTTCGGCCACGAGGCCCTCGAGAACCGGCCGATGCTCGACCTGCACCGCCCGCTCGAGCGGGGGCTCATCAAGGAGGGCTCGCCGAAGGCGGAGGCCGCCGTGCGCGAGCTCCTCGGGCACCTCATCGAGAAGGCGGGCGGCGCCGGGAAGACGGTCCACGCCGTCGTCGGCGTCCCGGCCGAGGCGATGCGCGTCTCGCGTCAGCACCTCCGGAACGCGGTCAAGGGGATCGCCGACAGCCTCCTCCTCGTCTCCGAGCCGTTCGCGGTCGCGTACGGGATGGACGCGCTCCTCCACACGATGATCATCGACATCGGCGCGGGGACGAGCGACTTCTGCGTCATGAACGGCCGCTACCCGACGGACGAGGACCAGAGGACGCTGACGCACGCGGGCGATTCCGTCGACGAGCAGCTCGTCCTCCAGATCCGCGCGCGCCACCCCGAGGCGAACTTCTCGATCCACATGGTGCGCGACTGGAAGGAGAAGCACAGCTTCGTCGGCGAGCCGAAGGCTCCCGTCGTCGTCGAGGCGCCTGTCCGAGGCAAGCCGACGAGCCTCGAGGTCACGGCCGAGATGAGGAAGGCGTGCGAGAGCCTCGTCGGGCCGCTCTCGGAGACGATGCTCGACCTCCTCTCGCGCGTCGACCCGGAGTACCAGCAGAAGGTCCGCGGGAACGTCGTCCTCGCGGGCGGGGGCTCGCAGATCCCCGGCCTCGCGGCGGCGCTCGAGAAGGCCCTCGAGGACGTCGGGGGCGGGCGCGTCCGCGCCGTCGAGGACCCGGTCTTCGCCGGCGCGAACGGGTCGCTCGCGATCGCGGCCGACGCGCCCGAGGGCGACTGGGAGCGGCTCGCGGGATGAACGGGGAGGCCGGTCCGCCCTCGCGCGTCCGGAGGATGCTCCCCTCGGTCTCCGAGGTCCTCAAGGAGCTGACCGCGCGCGCCTCCGTCGAGCCCGACGTCGCCTTCCGCGCGGCGCGCGAGGTCTGCGCCGAGGAGCTGAAGCGGATCCGCGACGCGGGAGGGGACAGCGTCCCGCTCGAGGAGCTCGTCCAGCGCGCCTACAGGCGCGTCACGGGGCAGACGCTGCCCGGCCTCGCGCCGCCCGCGGCGCAGGAGCCCGAGGC
>JBDIBE010000098.1:0-10205 GCA_039812785.1 Thermoanaerobaculia bacterium
GCTCCGGCCGCGCCCGAGGCGAAGGTCCACGTCGTCGAGAAGGGGGACACGCTGGGCGCGATCGCGAAGAAGTACTACGGCAAGGCGAGCGCCTATCCGAAGATCTTCGAGGCGAACCGCGACGTCCTCGACGACCCCGACAAGATCAAGCCGGGCCAGAGGCTCCGGATCCCCGACTGACGCGCGGGGCGGGGCGCGCTGCGGCGTCGACGCCGCGGCGCGCCCCGCTTTGGCCTAGGCCGTCAGCTCCTTCGCCTTCGCGAGCGCGCGGACCTTCTCCATCGCCTCGGCGGTCTTCCGCGCCGCCTGCTCGGCGTCGTTCCGGAAGCCCTCGGCGAGCCCCGGGTCCGAGACGCCGGGGAGGTTGATGCGGACGTTCGCGAGCGCCCCCTCGACGGCGGCCGAGAGGAGGAGCGCGGCGACGAAGGCGTCGGAGGCGCAGTTCGGGTTCCCCTTCTCGAGGACGAGCGGCGCCTTCACGATCGCCTCCATCGAGAAGAACGCGGTCTGCATCGGGACGGTCGTCGCGAGGATCGTCGCCTCGTCGATCGCCTTCTTCCGCGCGGCCTTCTCCTCGGGCGTCTCCTTCGGGAGCCTGCGCGCCGCGACGATCGCGTCGTAGGCGCGCGTGTCCTCGTCGACGAGGCCGAGGAGCGTCTCCTTCTGCGCGTCCATCGCCGAGGCGACCCGCTCGAGCTCCTCCCAGGAGTCGCGGTACTTCTCCTTGCCGAGCGTCAGGCGGCAGACCATCCCGAGAAGCGCGGCGCCCATGGCGCCTGCGGCCGCCGAGGCCGAGCCGCCGCCGGGCGCCGGGGCGTCGGAGGCGAGGGTGGCGCTGAAGGCGCGGACGGAGAGGGAGACGAGGTCGGTCACGGGTTCCTCCTGGCAGTGTCCCGGGGCTCGCGCCCCGCGGGAAGGGAGAGCGGGGCCTTCAGGCGGCGACGCGGCGGCCGCCCTCGACGACGAGGACGCCGCCGGCGACGACGTCGGTCACCGGGTTGACGCCGTAGTGGTAGACGAGGTGCTCGAGGCTCCGGCCGTCGACGAGGACGACGTCGGCCGACTTGCCCGGCTCGAGCGAGCCGCGGCGCGCGGCCTCGCCGACCGCGGCGGCCGCGTTGAGCGTCATCGCCGTGAGCGCCTCCTCGACCGTCAGCCCCATCCCGATCGTCGCGAAGAAGGCGACCGCGGGGAGCGACTCGGTGTACGAGGAGCCGGGGTTGCAGTCGGTGCCGAGGGCGACGGCGACGCCCGCCGAGACCATCTCGCGCGCCGGGGCGTAGCGGTTCATCCGGAGGAAGACCGACGTCCCGGGGAGGAGCGTCGCGACGACCCCCGCCTTCGCCATCGCGTGGATGCCGTCGGGCTGCGCGAAGAGGAGGTGGTCGGCCGAGAGGGCGCCGACCTCGGCCGCGAGGCGCGCCCCGCCGAGGGGCGTCAGCTCGTCGGCGTGGAGGCGCGGCACGAGGCCGACGGCCTTGCCCGCCTCGAGGATCCGGCGCGACTCGGCGAGGCCGAAGACGCCGTGCTCGCAGAAGACGTCGACGAAACGGGCTCCGTCCGCCGCGAGGGCGGGGAGGATCTCGTCGCAGCACTCGGCGACGTAGCGCGCCCGGAGCGTCTCCGAGCCGCGCCGCTCGACGGGAACCTCGTGCCCCGGGAGCGCCGTGGCGGCGACGCCGACGGGATGGCCGTTCGCCGCGGCCTTCAGCGCTGCGAGCTGCTTCCTCTCCGAGGCGAGGTCGAGGCCGTAGCCCGTCTTCGCCTCGCAGAACGTCGTGCCGTGGAGGAGCATCCGGTCGAGCCTCTCGCGCGTGAGCGCCGCGAGCTCCCCGACCGAGGCGGCGCGTGTCGCCGCGACGGTCGAGACGATGCCGCCGCCCGCCGCCGCGATCTCGGCGTAGGTCTTCCCCTTCAGCCGCTCGTTGAACTCGCTCTCGCGGTACCCGGCCCACGGCAGGTGCGTGTGCGGGTCGACGAAGCCGGGGAGCGCCGTCTTCCCGCGCCCGTCGAGGACGACGTCGCCGGGGCGCGGCGCCTCCCCGTGCGCGGCGACGAAATCGGAGTCGGTCCCGGTCCACGCGACGAGCCCGTCCTCCAGGACGAGCGCGGCGTCGTCGACCCGCCGGACCTTTCCCTGCGCGGCGCCGGTGCGCGCGGCGTTCCCGAGGGGGGTGGCGAGCTGGGAGAGGTGGCGGACGACGAGGCGGCTCAGACGGCCTCCCCGTCCTTCCGCTTCGGCCGCATGACCGAGACCGACGAGTCGAGGTCCTCCTCCTCCCGGTCGAAGTTGAGGACCTGCTGGAACATGTCGAGCGTCCCCTGGAGCTTGAGCTGGAGGTTCTTCCGCTCGACGCGGAGCTCGCGGATCCGCTTTTCCTTGTCGGCCGCCTTCTCGAGCGCCTGCTGGACGAGGCGCTCGGCCTGGCGGTTCGCCTCGGCGAGGATCCGGTCGGCCTCCCGCTCCGAGTCGGTGCGGAGGTTCTCGGCGCTCCTCTGCGCGAGGAGGAGCGTCTCCTTGAGCATCGTCTCGTTCTCGCGGTGGCGGGCGACCTCGTCCTTGAGGCGCGCGTTCTCGCGCTCGAGCTCGTCGAGGGCCCGCAGGAGCTCCTCGAGGTCGTCGGCGACCGCGTCGAGGTACTGCGTCACCTCGTTCCGGTCGAGGCCGCGGAGCCTTACGGAGAACGTCCGCTTGCGGACGTCCATGGGCGTGATGCTGGGTCTCATCACTCTCATTCTAGGCCCTTTGGACCCACCCCGCGCCCCCCGCCCACCCCCCTTCGCAGTGCGCGCCTTCGGCGCGAGCCGCTGTTGAAGACGGGCGCGGGGTGCGAGGAGCGCGCTTCGCGCGTCAGTGGATTCGCCCGCTCCGGTCCTCGATCACCGTGAACCGGCGCCTGCGGAAGGGGTTCCAGCGCCTCCGGAAGGGCCGCACGGACCCGCCGCCGCCGCGCCGGTTCGACCGGACGAAGAGCCACGCGACGGGGAGCCCTCCGAGGAGGAAGACGAGCTGCGCGAGGGAACGGGAGGACTCGAGCTCTCCGAAGACGACGAGGACGAGGGCGAGGAGCGCGAAGCCCTTGCGCGTCATCGGGAGGATCCCGAAGAGGTTCGCCGGAAGGCCCGGCCCGAGGAGGGCCCAGGCGACGATCATCGCGGTGAGGAGCCCCGAGAGCCCGGCGCCCGCCATCGCGCCCGCACCCGGGAAGAGGAGCGCCACGCCCGTGCCGAGGAGCGCCGCGGCGACGACCGAGGAGAGGACGAAGAGGGCGAAACGGCGCGAGCCGAACGTCACCTCGAGCTCCCACCCGAACGTCCAGAGGATGAGGAGCCCGAAGAGGGCGTTGAAGATCCCGAGGACGACGAGCGGGTAGGTGACGAGGCGCCAGAGCTCGAGCGCCGGCCAGATCCGCTCCGGGAAGACGCTCAGCAGGAGCGCGGGCAGGAGGCGGAAGACGCCGCCGAGGTAGCCGGCGCCCGCGAGGACGAGGAGCGTCCGCGTCACGTTCGGGAGCCTCGACCAGCCGGGCGGGCCGGCGAAGACGACGCGCCTCTCGGGCGTGTTCCAGCTCATCGGCGGGAGCGTAGCAGGCTCAGGAGCGGTGGCCGAAGAGGGCCGTCCCGACGCGGACGACGGTCGCACCCTCCTCGACCGCGACCTCGTAGTCGTCGCTCATCCCCATCGAGAGGCCGGCGAGGCCGAGGCTCTCCGCGAGGCGGCGGAGGAGGGCGAAGTGCGGGCGCGTGTCGCCCGGCGGCGGGATCGCCATGAGGCCCCTGAGGTCGAGCTCCGGGAGCGCCCGGACCGCCTCGACGAGCGCCGCGACGCCGGCCGGCGTCACGCCCGCCTTCGTCTCCTCGCCCCCGGTGTTCACCTCCACGTAGACCGCGAGGCGCCGCTTCTCGTTCGCGGCGGCGCGGGCGAGGCGGCGGGCGATGTCGGCCGAGTCGACGGCGTGGACGGCGTCCGCGAGGCGGGCCGCCTTGTTCGCCTTGTTCGACTGGATCGGCCCGATGAGGTGCCGCACGGCGTCGGCCGGCAGGTGCGGGAACTTCGCCTCGGCCTCCTGGACGCGGTTCTCGCCGAAGTCGCGGACGCCCGCCTCGTACGCGGCGAGGAGGTCGTCGAGGGGCTTCGTCTTCGTGACGGCGACGAGGGTGACGGCCGACGGGTCGCGCCCGGCGCGGCGCGCGGCGGCCTCGATGCGGCCGCGGACCTCCGCGAGACGCCCGGCGAGCTCGCCCGCGCGGCTCATCCCTTCGCCCGGTCGAGCGCCTCGTTGGCGAGGCGGTCGGCCTCCCGGTTCTCCTCGCGCCGCACGTGGACGACGCGGAGGCGCGGGATCCGCGCGGCCTTCTCCTTCGCCTTCGCGACGAAGGGGGCGAGGTGCGGAGCCTTCACCCGGTAGACGCCGTTCCACTGCTTGACGACGAGCTCGCTGTCGGCGCGGATCTCGACGTCGGGGGCGCCGGCCGCGATCGCCGCGTCGAGCGCGGCGAGGAAGCCCGACCACTCGGCGACGTTGTTCGTCGTGCGGCCGACGAGGCCGGAGAGGGCGACGCCGGAAGGAGACCAGACCCCCCAGGAGGAGGGCCCGGGGTTGCCGCGGCAGGCGCCGTCGAAGTGGAGGACGAGGCGGCCCGCCGTCACGGCAGGCCGGAGCCGTCCCAGTAGAGGATCCGCTTGCAGCTCTCGCACTGGAGGATCTCGCGCGAGAGGCGCAGGTCGGAGAGGAGCTGCGGGCGGAGCCGCACGTTGCAGGAGGAGCAGGCCGCGGTCTGGCTCGCGACCATCGCCACGCGGGCGACGGCGACGCCGGAGCGCATCTTCGCGATCCGGTCGAAGGTGGCGAGGAGGCGCTTGTCGATCGCGGTCCGGAACTCCGCGGCGGCCTTCTCGGCCGCCTCGATCTCGGCCGTCAGCTTCGCCTGCTCGGCGCGCCACTCGGCCATCTGCTCCTCGTAGCCCGCCTCCTCCTCGCCGGAGGTCGCCGCGAGGGCCTCCTCGTCGGCCTTCGCCGCCGCGAGGGCCTCCTCGACCTGAAGGAGCTCGTCCTCGCGCGTCCGGATCTCCTTCTGCGCGTGGTCGACCTCGGTGAGGAGCGCGGTGTACTCGTGCTGCCCCTTGACCGCCTTCCGCTTCGCCTCGGACTTCTTCAGCATCTCGTTGAAGCCGGCGACCTGCTCGTCGAGCTCCTTCTTCCGCGCGTCGGCCTTCTCGCGCCGCGAGACGACCTCCTGGCGCTTGCGTCGGAAGTCCTGCCAGGCGGCCTCGACGTGGACGAGGTGCTCGGGGGTCCGGCTGCGCCGCTCGGTCCTCGTCCGGGCGTCGAGGAGGAGCTCCTGGAGGCGGAAGAGGCGCTCGAGCGCCCCGGAAGGGGATTTCTCGGTCAAAGAACGTCTCCCTGAAAAAGTGAACGGGCGCCCAGCGGCGCCCGTCCCGTCGATCGGATAGACCCCCGGCGCGTCACGGCGCCGGAGGAAGGGTCAAAGTCTCGTGGCACGTCCGTTTGTTTCTCCCGAACCGATGGGTCCGCTCGGATTCGAACCGAGGACCCGCCGGTTATGAGCCGGTGGCTCTGACCGCTGAGCTACGGACCCACCTGCGGCGCCATCCTATCACGCCCCATCGGGGAAGGCCCTTTCGGCCCCGTAACGAAACGCACCGCGGGGCGCGATTCTTCCCGCCGGGGCGACCGCGCGGCCCCCGGAAAAGCGGAAGGGGAGGCGGCGGCCTCCCCTTCTCCCCGTCACACGTTGACGTCGATGAACGGCCGGAGCTTCTTGGCCCGCGACGGGTGGCGGAGCTTGCGGAGCGCCTTCGACTCGATCTGGCGGATCCGCTCGCGGGTGACGTTGAAGCTCTTGCCCACTTCCTCGAGCGTGTGCTCGGCCCCGTCGCCGACGCCGAACCGCATGCGAAGGACCTGCTCCTCGCGCGGCGTGAGCGTCTTCAGCGTCCGGCGCGTCTGGTCGCGCAGGTTCGCGACGATGACCGCGTCGATCGGCGAGACGACGTTGCGGTCCTCGATGAAGTCGCCGAGGTGGCTGTCCTCCTCCTCCCCGATCGGGGTCTCGAGGGAGATCGGCTCCTGGGCGATCTTCATGATCTTGCGGACCTTCGAGGCCGGCATGTCCATCCGCTTGGCGATCTCTTCCGCGGTCGGCTCGCGCCCGAGCTCCTGGACGAGCGAGCGCTGCGTCCGCGTGAGCTTGTTGATCGTCTCGATCATGTGGACCGGGATCCGGATCGTCCGGGCCTGGTCCGCGATGGCGCGGGTGATCGCCTGGCGGATCCACCAGGTGGCGTACGTGGAGAACTTGTAGCCGCGGCGGTACTCGAACTTCTCGACCGCCTTCATCAGGCCGATGTTCCCCTCCTGGATCAGGTCGAGGAACTGGAGGCCCCGGTTCGTGTACTTCTTCGCGATGGAGACGACGAGGCGCAGGTTCGCGACGATGAGCTCCTGCTTGGCCTTGTCGGCCTCCTCCTCCCCCTCGCGGATCTGCCGGAGCGTCTTCTTGATCTCCTCGTGCGAGACGCCGTACTTCTCCTCGAGCTCCTTGAGCATCGCCCGGTACTTGGAGACGCGGCGCTTGTAGAAGTCGATCCGGACCTCGTTCTTCTCCTTCTTCAGGTTCGCGAGGTCCTGCCGGATCTGGGCCTCCGGCATGGCGAACTGCCGGTCGATGTCGCGGAGGATGTTGATCATCCGCTGGAGCGTCGCCGGGGTGAAGTCGATGGCGTGGATGAGCCGGGCGATCTCGGAGATCCGCCGGTCGATCGTCGGGTCGACGGCGGGCTGTGGCTTGGCCGCGGCCGCCTTCTTCGCGGCGGCCTTCGCCGGCTTCTTCGCCGCCTTGGCCGCCTTCTTCTTCTCCTGGAGCTTCCGGAGCTCGCCGTCGAGCTTGGCGATCTTCTTGAAGTGGCCGAGGACCTCCTCGATCCGCTTCGCCGTCCTCGGGTCGACCTCCTCGGAGTCCTCGAGGGCCGCCGCCGCGAACTCGAGGAAGCCGCGGGCGACGTTCTTGTCCTTCTTGGCGGCCTCGACGATCCGGAGGATCTCCTCGAGGATGATCCGGTTCGTCGAGAGGGCCTGGTAGATCCGCGCCTCGCCCCGCTCGATGCGGCGCGCGATCTCGACCTCGCCGTCCCGGTCGAGGAGCTTCACGGTCCCCATCTCGCGGAGGTACATCCGGACCGGGTCGTTCGTCTTCTCGACGGTCGTCAGGTCGGGGAGGACGGTCTCCGCGCCGGCGACCACGCCCTCCTTCTTGGGGGTCGCCTTCTCGGGGACGTCGACGATCTCGATCCCGAAGTCGCCGAGCCGGATGTAGACGTCGTCCAGCTCGTCGGGGGCGTTGGAGACCTCCTCGGGCAGCGCCTGGAAGATCTCGTCGTAGAGCAGGTAGCCCCGCTCCTTCCCGAGTGCGATGAGCCCCCTCAGCTCCGGATGCTTTTCTTCGACCGTCACGTTCACCCCTGTCGGCCCGGGCCTTCGTCCGGGCGCCGTAGCTCTTGCTTCATACGCCGCACCTCCTCGGAAAGCTTCTGCTTCTCGGCGAGAAGGGCAGTCCAGCCGTCCCGGTCACCCCGGGTTTCGGCGGCGGCGATCATCGGCTGCAACTCGACCCCGCGCTCCTCGTGTCGTCTTATCTTCAGCTGGAGGAGTGGCTTGCGTAGCTTCTCCAGGTCGGGGACGCCAGGGGTCTCGTCCAGCCGTGGCGGGTCCGACAGGAGGAGTCGGGCCGCCAGCACCCCCGCGCCGACCCCAAGATGGGATTGAAGTTCGGAAAAATCAAGGGGATCCCCCTCCGGGGACAATGACTTGAGCCTCTCGAGAAGCTCGCGGCCGTCGGGGTGGGAGAAGAGCTCCGAGGGGATCCGGGCGACGACCGGAGCGCCGGCCGGCCAGGTGGAGAGGAGGATCCCGAGGACCCGTTCCTCCGCCTCCGGGACGGGGCGGGCGGCGGGGGCGGCGGCAGGGCTCTCCGGCCGGCGGATCGCGCTCCGGCGCGTCCCCTCGTGGAGGACGTCGAGCGGCACCCCGCTCGCCCGGGAGAACGCCGCGAGGAGCTCGTGACGGAGGACGCGGTCGGGCGCCGCGCCGAGGATCGCCTTCGCCTCGTTGATCCGGGCGGCTCGTTCGGCCGCGTCGCCCGTGGCGGGGGGAACCGAGTCGGCGAGGACCGCGAGGAGCGGCGTCGCCTTCTCCACCGCCTCGCGGAGCGCCTCGGCGCCGCGGGCGCGGAGGAAGGAGTCGGGGTCGTGCCTGTCGGGGAAGGCGACGTGGAAGACCTTCACCCCGCGCTCGACGAGGAGCGGGAAGGCCTTCCAGGCGGCGGCGAGCCCGGCCGGGTCGCCGTCGTACGCGACGACGACGGCGGGGACCTGCCGCGCGAGGAGGTCGGCCTGCGTCGCCGTGAGCGCCGTCCCCATCGAGGCGACGGCCCACGGGACGCCGGCCCTCTCGAAGGCGATCCGGTCGAAGTACCCCTCGCAGAGGACGAGCCTCTCGCTCCTCCGCGCCCCCTCGCGCGCCCGGTCGAGACCGTAGAGGACGCGCCCCTTCGTGAAGCGCGCGGTCTCCGGGGAGTTGATGTACTTGGCGGGGTCGTCGCCGAGCGTACGGCCGCCGAAGGCGAGGACCTCGCCGCGCGGGTCGCGGATCTCGAGGGTGAGGCGGTTGCGGAAGCGGTCGTAGACGCGGCCGGTGTCGGAGTTCCTCTGGAGGAGGCCGGCCTCGAGGAGGACCTCCTCGGTGAAGCTGCCGGAGAGGGCGCGCAGGAGGCCGTCCCAGGCGTCGGGGGCGGCGCCGAAGCCGAGCCCCTCCCACTCCTCGCGCGGGACGCCGCGCTCCTCGAGGACGGCGATCGCGGCCCGGCTCTTCGGCAGCTGCTCGCGGAAGAACTTCGCCGCGGCGAGGACGGCCTCGGCGGCGCGCGTCTCCTTCGCCCGGTCGGCGCGCGAGCCGGAGCGGCGGACGGGGAGCGGGATCCCCGCGCGGCGCGCGAGGTAGGCGACGGCCTCGGGGAACTCGAGCTTCTCCGTCTCGCGGACGAAGGTGATCGCGTCCCCCTTCGCGCCGCAGCCGAAGCAGTAGTAGAAGCCCTTCTCGGGGTGGACGTGGAACGACGGCGTCTTCTCGCCGTGGAACGGGCAGAGCCCTTTCCAGGAGTTCCCCGCCTTCTTCAGGCCGGTGACCGCGCCGACGAGCGCGACGAGGTCGGTCGCCGCGAGGACGTCGTGCTTCAGGTCGTCGGTGATCTCGTAGTTCGCGTCCACGTCTTCTCGGATGCGCGCTCGCCGGGGGGGCTGCCTCTCCGGGGGGCTGAGCTGCGCGCGCCCCCCGGACCCCCCGTTGCACGTTTCGCGCAACAGGCCTGCCGTTCTTCGAACGACGGCGGTCCGGGATTCATTCCGTCAGTCTCTCAGCTCCGCGATGGTGACCGCTTCCCCGCCCTCCGACGCGTCGCCGGGCCGGTGGGAGGAGACGCCGGGGTGCTCGGAGAGGAACTCCTTCACGGCGGCCGCGAGGCGCCCCGAGCCGAAGCCGTGGACGACGCGGAGGCTCCCCTTTCCGGAGAGGAGGGCGTCGTTGATCGCCCGCTCGACCTCGGGGAGCGCCGCGTCGACCCGGAGGCCGACGAGGACGATCTCGCCGCGCGGCGCGGCGGCGGGGGAGGCCGCCGGGGTCGACGGGGAGGGCGCGGCGTGCTTCAGCGGCGCCCACTTCGACCCCTTCGGCGCCGCGGCGGCGCCCGTCGCGGGGCGGAGGTCCGCGGCGGAGACCTTCATCCGCTTGCCCCCCACCTCGACCTCGGCCTGCCCCTTGCCCTCGTCGAGCGCGAGGAGCTTCCCCGTCGTCCCGAAGGAGACGACCTTCACCCGCTCGCCGACGGCGACGGGCCCCGCGGGCTCGGGGGGCGCGGCCATCTCGAGGAGCGACTCGGCGTCCTTCCGCGCCTCGCCGACGACCGTCATGAGCGCCCCGCGGGAGACGGCGCGGCCGGCGCGCGCCTCCTCGCGGATCCGGTCGAGCTCCCGGCGCGTCCGCTCGCGGAGCGCCTCGATCGCCCGGTCGATCTCGGTCTTCGCCCTCTCGCGCACCTTCTGCTTCTCGGCGGCGAGGGCGGCCGCCTCGCGCTCGAGGGCGTCGCGCCTCGAGGCCATCGCGGCCGCCTCGGCCCGGAGCCTCTCGGCC
>JBDIBE010000099.1:0-9988 GCA_039812785.1 Thermoanaerobaculia bacterium
GGCGCCGGCGACGCCGACGGCCCGCGCGAGGAGGTGGAGGTCGTGGTTCCCGAGGACCGCCTCGACCCGCGGGCCCGCGCCCGCGGCCCAGCGGAGGACGTCGAGGGAGCGGGGTCCCCGGTTGACGAGGTCGCCGACGAGAACGACCCGGTCGCCCGCGGGAGGCCCCCCGATCCGGGCGAGGAGGCGCCGCAGGGTCTCGAAGCACCCCTGCACGTCTCCGATCGCCCAGGTCGCCATCGCACCGGAGTCTACGGGGGCGGCACGGACCTTGTATCTTCGGGGCCTCGATGACGCTCCGCGTGAAGCTCTTCGCCCTGATGGGGGGGCTCCTCGCCCTGATGGTCGGGGCCGAGTGGCTCCTCGTCGACAGGCTGACCCGCGACCTGAAGGTCGAGGTGAGCGCGGTGGCGACGTCCGTCGGCATGGACATCGTGAAGGTCCTCCACCCGGGGGGCGGGAAGGTCCTCGAGCTGCCGCCGGGCGAGGCCGGCGCTCGGCGGATCGTCGTCCGCGACGAGACCCACGTCGTCGTCCCGCCGCCCGCCGGCGGAACGGTCGGCGCGAGGCCGGGAGCCTCCGAGGCGACGCCGAAGGCGGGGGAGACGCGCCGATTCGTCGTGACGACCGTCCAGACGGACGGGAGCGGGACGACCTCCTCGACGAAGAGCTGGACGACGCCGGGCGGCGCGAGCTTCCTCTTCCTCGAGGGGCCGGCCGAGAAGGTGAAGATCCCGATCCCTGCGCGCGGCGTGAAGGACGTCGTCGGCCGCTTCCGGACGCGGCTCGTCCTCGGCTCCCTCGGCATCGTCGCCTTCGGCCTCCTCGCGGCGGCCGTCGTCGCGCACCGCGTGACCCGCCCGCTCGCCGAGCTCGCCCGCGCGGCGAGGACGGTGGGCGAGGGGGCCTTCGGGACGCAGGTCGCCGCGCGCGACGGAGGCGAGGTGGGAGAGGCGATCGCCTCGTTCAACCAGATGTCGTCGCACCTTCAGGCCCTCGAGCGGGAGGCGCTCGCGCTGAAGGAGCGCGAGCACCTCGGCGAGATGGGGGAAGTCGCCCGCGGCATGGCGCATGCCCTCCGCAACCCGCTCCACGCCGTCGGCCTCTCCGTCGACGAGCTCGCCGCGCGACTCCCCGACGACCCCGACGCCGCCGCGCTCGCGGCCGCGGCGCGGCGGCGGATCGCCGGCGTCGACGGGACGATCCGATCCTTCCTCGCCCTTGCCGCCGGGGGCGGAGCGGAAGAGGAGCTCGACCTCCGCGCCCTCGCAGAAGAGGTGGCCCTCGCGGCGCTCCAGGAGGCGCGCGGGCGGGTCCGGGTCTCCGTCGCCCCGGGGGGCGCGGCGCGTCTCCGGGGAGTCGCGCCCGAGCTGAAGGCCGCGCTCCACGCGCTCGTCGTGAACGCCGTGGAGGCGAGCCCCGACGGCGGCGAGGTGGTCGTGGCCGTCGAGCCGCGGGACGAGGGCGGCGCGGCCGTGACGGTCGAGGACGAGGGCCCGGGCCTCCCGGAAGAGGTCCGCGCGCGCCTCTTCACGCCGCACGTCACGACGAAGCCGAGCGGCTCGGGGATGGGGCTCTTCCTCGCCCACCGGATCGCGACGACGCGCTACGGCGGGAGCCTCGCGCTCGAGGCCCGCGCCGAGCGCGGGACGCGCGCGCTCCTGGCGGTCGGCCCCCGCGGCGGAGGGGCGCGTGCCTGAGGCCCGCGTCCTCCTCGTCGAGGACGAGATCGACCAGCGGAAGATCGTCGCGGGGATCCTGCGTGGCGAGGGGTACTCGGTCGCCGAGGCCGGCGCGGTCGACGCGGCGCTCGCCGAGCTCGCGGCTTCTCCGGTCGACCTCGTCCTCTCCGACTGGAAGCTCCCGGGGCGCGACGGGACGGAGCTCCTCGCCGAGGTGAAGGATCGTTTCCCGGAGACCGGCTTCCTGATGGCGACGGCCTACGGGACGATCGCGCACGCCGTCGCGGCCGTCCGGGCGGGCGCCGACGACTACCTGACGAAGCCGTTCGAGCGGGCCGCGCTCCTCCTGGCCGTCGAGCGGACGCTCCGCGCGCGCCGCCTCGCCGACGAGAACCGGCGCCTCTCCGAGGAGGTGCGCGACCGCGACCGGCTCGTCGACCTCGTCGGGAAGAGCCCGTCGATGGAGCGGCTCTACCGGCAGGTCGAGAAGCTCGCGGGGACCGACGCGACCGTCCTCCTCGCGGGCGAGAGCGGCACCGGAAAGGAGCTCGCCGCGCGCGCCCTCCATGCCCTCTCCCGCCGCCGCGCGGGGCCGTTCGTCGCCGTGAACGCCGCCGCGATCCCCGACACGCTCGTCGAGGCCGAGTTCTTCGGCGCCGAGAAGGGGGCCTACACGGGCGCGGACCGGACGCGAAAAGGGAAGCTCGAGCTCGCGCGGGGCGGGACCCTCTTCCTCGACGAGGTGGGCGAGCTCCCGCTCCCGATGCAGCCGAAGCTCCTCCGCGCGCTCCAGGAAGGGGCCGTCACGCGGATCGGCGGGGCCGAGGAGATCCGGACGGACGCGCGGATCGTCGCCGCCACGAACCGCGACCTCGCGCAGGAGGTCGGGGCGGGACGCTTCCGCGAGGACCTCTACTACCGCCTCAACGTCGTCTCCGTGACGCTCCCGCCGCTCCGCGAGAGGCGCGAGGACGTCCCGCTCCTCGTCCGGCACTTCGTCGCGCGGACGGAGCGCCGCTACGGAATCCGCGTCGAGCCGTTCCCGGCCGCCCTCCTCGCGCGGCTCGTCGACCACGCCTGGCCGGGGAACGTCCGCGAGCTCGGGAACGTCGTCGAGCGGCTCGTCCTCCTCTCGGAGGGGGGGCGCGTCTCGGCGGGAGACCTCCCGGAGCCGCTCGGCGCGCGGCCCGCGGCCGACGCGGGGTGGAAGCTCCCGCCCGGCGGAGTCTCGTGGGAGGAGCACGAGAAGGACGCCCTCAGGCAGGCGCTCGAGCTCGCGGGAGGGAACCGCGCCCGCGCGGCGCGCCTCCTCGACCTCCCCTACAAGGCCTTCCTCTATCGCCTCGAGAAGTTCGGCCTCGCGCCGGCGGAGGAGTAGCCCGCTTTCGGGAGCTGTTTCCCCATTTCGGGAGGCCTCGCGCGGGATACGGGGCCCAGGGCCTGGCCCGGCGATTGCGCAGGGGAGGGCGAGGCCGGCGCGACGCCGGACCCGAGCACGGAGGTACACGATGACGCTCTCCCGCATCGCTTCCCGATTCGCCCTCGGCGCCCTCGCCGCCGGCGCGGCGATCACCCTCGCCGCCCCGCTCCTCCCGTTCGAGCAGGCCGCCCAGGCGGGCGGCCCGAAGGAGGAGACGACGATCTCGATCTCGACCTCCAAGGACGAGGCGGCGACCGTCCTGAAGCTCGAGCCGATGAAGGTCGGCGAGACGAAGACGCTGACCTCCGAGTCGGGCCAGCCGGTCACGGTGACCCGGACCGAGGACGGCTACACGATCCGGACCGGCGAGAAGGAGTTCACGGTGAAGACGCACGTCGACGGAGACGGGCCCCACGTCCTCCTGCCGGGCGGCAAGGAGGTCGTCGTGATGAAGGGGCACGCCTGCGGCGACGACGACGCGACCATGGTCTTCTCGGGCGACGGCGAGAAGAAGGTCGTCGTGAAGAAGCACGCCTTCGCCTACACGGCCGGAGAGGGGGCGGAAAAGCCGAGCGCGGCCGAGGTGCTGAAGCAGGCGGCGCCGAAGAGCCTCGAGAGCCTCGACCCCCGCACGCGCGGCGCCGTCGAGCAGGTCCTCCAGGAGATGCTCGAGAGCGGCGCGGTCTTCGCCCCCGGCGCGATGCCGATGACGTGGGTCGGCAAGGACGACGGCGACGGCGAGAAGGTGAAGGTGATGGTGATCCGGAAGAAGGACGAGACGAAGTAGCGCCGCCCGCGGCGCCCCTCGTGCGAAGCTCCGGGGGAACGGGGGGCTCCGGCATGAGGCGAATCCGCATCTCCACGCTGGCGGCGCTCGCGATGGGCGCCGCCACCGCTTCCGGCGGGGCCGCGTCGCCCGCCCCCCGGCTGATCGGGACGAAGGAGTACGTCTCCCGCGCGGCTGTCCCCCCCGACGAGCGGCGCGCGTACGGCCGCGGGCCTTCGCAGCTCGTCGAGGTCTACCTCCCGAAGAAGGGGGTCCGCCCGTACCGCACCGTCGTCTTCTTCCACGGCGGATGCTGGCTGTCGCAGTTCGGCCTCGAGCCGGTCGGCGGCTTCTGCCGCGCCCTCGCCGACGAGGCCGGGGTCGCCGTCGTCAACGCGGAGTACCGCCGGGCCGGCGAGGAGGGAGGCGGCTTCCCCGGGACGTTTCTCGACGCGGCCGCGGCGCTCGACTTCGTCGAGGAGATGGCCGACGAGCTCCTCCTCTCCCGCGAGAGCGTGACGGTGGCGGGACACTCGGCGGGAGGCCACCTCGCCCTCTGGCTCGCGGCGCGGCCTGGGCTCCCGGCCGACGACCCGCTCCGAACCGCGGTCCGGATCCGGCCCGCTCGGGTCGTCGCGCTCGCCCCGATCGCGGACCTCCGCGACCTCCCGTTCACCGCCTGCGCCGACGCGGCCGACGGCCTCCTCGGGCCGCCCTCGCTTCGCGCGCTGCGCCTTCGCTCCGCCTCGCCCGCGGCGCGCCTCCCGCTCGGAGCGCCGCAGGTCGTCGTCGGGGGCGCGAAGGACTCCATCGTCCCCGTCGCGACGCTGCGCGGGTACGTCTCGAGGGCGAAGGCCGCGGGCGATGCGGCCTCCCTCGTCGAGGTTCCCGAGGCCGGGCACTTCGAGCTCGTCACGCCCGGCTCCACCGCCTGGGAGGCGGTGAAGGCGGCCTTCCGCGAGCCGCGCTGAACGCCCGGCGGGCGCCTCCGCCCGTCCCTTGACTCTTCCGCGGCGCAGCACCACCTTCTGAACATCGAATGGGTGTGCGGTGCGTCCCCGCGGAACCGGGCGGGGGCGATGTCCGCTCGGGAGGCGGAATGATCGTCGGGATCGGCGCCGACCTCCTCGACGTGGATCGGATGGCGCGTGAGCTCGCCCGCGAGGGAGGCGGCTTCCGCGACGACGTCTTCACGCCCTCCGAGGTCGGCTACTGCGCCGCCATGGCGTTCCCGGAGCGGCACTTCGCGGCCCGCTTCGCCGCGAAGGAGGCCTTCTGGAAGGCGGTCGGATGCGGCCCCGAGCCGGTCTCGCTGCGCGACGTCGAGGTGGACCGGAGCGCGTCCGGGGCGCCGCGGATCGTCCTTCACGGAGGGGCGGAGGCCGCGGCCGCGCGGCTCGGGGTGATCTCGGTCTACGTCTCGATGACGCATACCGCGACGCTCGCTTCGGCGAGCGTCGTCCTCGAGGGCGAGGGTGCCGAGGAGGGGAGGAAGGACGAATGAGGGACGGCGGTGCGGGATCGGGCGCGGCGCTCCTGGAGGCGCCGCCGGCGGCGGGCCGGCCGAACATCGGCTCGTGGGAGGAGGCCCGCACGGGCTTCGACTGGTCGATCGCCGAGCGCGAGCTCGGCTGGGGGCGCGGCGACCCGGTCAACATCGGCTGGATCCTCTCGGACCGGATCTGCCGGCTCGGGAAGGGGCGGAAGGAGGCCCTCCTCTGGGAGGGGGCCGACGGCGAGGAGCGGCGCTTCACCTTCGACGACCTCCGCGTCCTCTCGAACACGATCGCCGCCTGGCTCGCGGAGGAGGGCGTCGGTGCCGGCGAGAGGGTCTGCCTCTTCCTCGACCGCGTCCCGGAGCTCTACCTCGCCTTCGTCGGCATCCTCAAGCGCGGCGCCGTCGTCCAGCCCCTCTTCTCCGCGTTCGGCGAGGAGTCGCTCGCGACGCGCCTCCTCGACGCCGGGACCTGCTGCGTGATCACGCAGAGGAGGCACCTCCCGAAGGTCCGCCGCGCGAGGGCGCAGCTGCCGGCGCTCCGCCTCGTCGCCGTCGTCGACGCGGGGGACGCGAAGCTCTCGGAGGGCGAGGTCGCCTTCGACCTCGGCGCGCTGCCGCGCCTCGAGAGTCTCGAGGTCTTCCCGGCGGGGCCGGAGACGCCTTCGGTCCTCCACTACACCTCGGGGACGACCGGGCAGCCCAAGGGAGCGGAGCACGTCCACCGTTCGCTCGTCTCGCAGTACCTGACGACGAAGTGGGTCCTCGACCTGAGAGACGACGACGTCTACTGGTGCAACGCCGACCCGGGCTGGGTGACCGGGACCTCGTACGGGATCATCGGCCCATGGTCGAACGGGGCGACGCAGGTCGTCCTCGACGCCGGCTTCGGCGCGGAGCGCTGGTACTCGTTCCTCGAGAAGCGCCGCGTCACCGTCTGGTACTCGGCGCCGACCGCGATCCGGCTCCTGATGAAGGAAGGGCTCGGCGCCGTGCGGCGGCACGACCTCTCCTCGCTCCGCCACCTCGCGAGCGTCGGCGAGCCGCTCAACCCCGAGGCGGTCCACTGGTCGCGCGAGGCGTTCGGGAGGCCTTTCCACGACACGTTCTGGCAGACGGAGACGGGGTGCATCGTCATCTCGAACTACCCGGGGATGGCGATCCGGGCGGGCTCGATGGGGAAGCCCTTCCCGGGCATCACGGCGGCGATCCTCGACCAGCGGACGTTCGAGCCGCTGGAAGAGCCGGGACGGGTCGGGATGATCGGCCTCCGCCCCGGATGGCCCTCGATGATCCGCGGCTACCGGAACAACCCGGAGGGCTACGCGCGGAAGTTCGCGAACGGCTGGTACCTGACGGGGGACCGGGGGACGGTCGACGCGGACGGCTACTACTGGTTCGTCGGGCGGGACGACGACGTCATCAACACGGGCGGGCACCTCGTCGGGCCGTTCGAGGTCGAGTCGGCGCTCCTCGAGCACCCCGCCGTCGCCGAGTCGGCGGCCGTCGCGAAGCCCGACCCCGTGAACATGGAGGTCGTCAAGGCGTTCGTCACGCTCAAGCCTGGGTTTGCGGCCTCCCCCGACCTCGAGCTCACGATCATGAACTTCGTCCGCAAGAGGCTCTCGCCGATCGCCATGCCGCAGGAGATCGCCTTCGTCGACGCGCTCCCGAGGACGCGGAGCGGGAAGATCGTGAGGCGCGTCCTCCGGGCGCAGGAGTTCGGCGAGCCGCTCGGCGACGTCTCGACCCTCATGGAGGACTGAGCATGGACGACCTGCGTGGGACGATCCTCGACTACGTGAGGAAGGAATACCTCGAGGAGGACGACGACCGGCCGCTCACGGAGACGACGAGGCTCATCTCGGGCGGCATCGTCGACTCCTTCTCGATGGTCTCGCTCAAGCGCTTCCTCGAGCGGAAATACGACGTGAAGATCCCCGACGCCGACGCGAGCCCCGAGGCGTTCGACACCGTCGCGTCGATCGCGGCGCTCGTCGAGCGGCTCGCCGCCGTGAGGGCCTGACCGTGGAGACGGCCGCTCTCCCCGCCGTCGCCTCCTTCCGCGACGTCTACCGCGCCGAGCTCGAGTCGATCCGCGCGGGCGGGCTCTTCAAGGAGGAGCGCTTCATCCACGACCCTCAGGGGGCCGAGATCGAGGTCGAGTTCCCCGCGGGCGCGCCGCCGCGGAAGGTGCTCAACCTCTGCGCGAACAACTACCTCGGCCTCTCCTCGCACCCGCGCGTCGTCGCCGCGGCCCACGCGGGCCTCGACCGCCGCGGCTACGGGATGTCGTCGGTCCGCTTCATCTGCGGGACGCAGGACATCCACCGGACGCTCGAGGGTCGGCTCACGGAGTTCCTGGGGACCGAGGACACGATCCTCTTCTCCTCCTGCCTCGACGCGAACGGCGGCGTCTTCGAGGCGCTCTTCGGCGAGAAGGACGTCCTCATCGCCGACCGGCTCGTCCACGCCTCGATCGTCGACGGGATGCGCCTGTGCAAGGCGATGACGGACACCTACAAGCACTCCGACATGGCCCACCTCGAGGAGAAGCTCCTCGAGCACGCCGACAAGCGCTTCCGGGTCGTCATCACGGACGGCGTCTTCTCGATGGACGGCGACCTCGCGAGGCTCGACGAGATCGTCGCGCTCGCCGGGAGGCACGGCGCCCTCACGTTCGTCGACGACTCGCACGCGACCGGCTTCATCGGGAGGACGGGGCGCGGGACGCCCGAGCACTTCGGCGTCCTCGGGAAGGTCGACCTCGTCACGACGACGTTCGGCAAGGCGCTCGGCGGGGCCTCCGGGGGCTGCGTGAGCGGCCGTCGCGAGCTCGTCGCCATGTGCCGCCAGCGGGCGCGGCCGTACCTCTTCTCGAACACGCTCGCGTCGGTCATCGTCTCGGGGACGCTCGAGGTCCTCGACCTCGTCTCGGAGACGACCCAGCGGCGCGACCGGCTCGAGGAGAACACCAAGGTTTGGCGGAAGGGGCTCGTCGAGGCGGGCTTCGACGTCAAGGCGGGCGAGAGCCCCATCGTCCCGGTCATGCTCTACGACGCGAAGCTCGCGCAGGAGCTCGCGCGCGACCTCTTCGACGAGGGGGTCTACGTCGTCGGCTTCTTCTTCCCCGTCGTCGCCAAGGGGCAGGCGCGGATCCGCACGCAGCTCTCGGCGGCGCACACGCGGGAGCAGCTCGAGAGGGCGCTCGCAGCGTTCGTGAAGGTGGGGCGGAGGCACGACGTCCTCGGGAAGACGAAGGCCGAGCTGCTCGCCCGCTGCGGGCTCTGAGCTCGAGAAGGGAGGCGACGATGCGTCCGAGACGGATCATCGAGGTCCCGATGCCGGAGGGGGTCGACCCGACGGTCGACGACCAGGAGCTTCTGAAGGCGGTCTTCCAGGCGCTCACGGCGCTGCGCGTCTCGCAGGGGCGCGGCTGGCTCGCGAAGGTGAGGGAGCTCGAGGCGGACGGGTGGAAGGTCCGCTGGGGGCTGACGTGGCGCGCGGAGATGAAGCGGGGCGAGGAGTACGAGGAAGCGACGGGGGCGACGCTCGACGAGGCGCTCGAGGCCGTCTCGCAGACGGCCCTCGCGGAGTTCGCCGGGCACGTGCCCTGACGCGCGGCCCGCCTACTGCGGCAGGATCAGCTCGGTCCGCCGGTTGTTCGCGCGGCCGGCGGGCGTCTCGTTCGAGTCGTTCGGGTACTCCTTGCCGAAGCCCTGGACCTTGAGCCGCTCCTTCGGGATGCCGCGGGCGACGAGGTAGTCGGAGACGACGCGCGCGCGGTCGAGCGAGAGCGCGAGGTTGAGGTCGTCGCCGCCCGTCGAGTCGGTGTGGCCGCAGACGTAGACGTCGACGCCGGGGAAATACCCCGTCAGGATCTCGGCCTGCCGGTTGAGGACCGGGAGCCCTTCGGGCTTCAGCTCGCTCCGTCCGCTGTCGAAGGAGACCTTCTCGGAGTAGTCGAAGACGAGGACCTTCGCCAGGCCGAGCTTCTTCGCCACGGCGGAGGCCTCGGTGCCGAAGCGGAAGACGAGCTGGGCCTTGTCGGGGGAGAGGATCCGCACGCGCTTCTCCGCGATCGGCGCGCCGTCCTTCCGCGCGGCGATCGACATCAGCTCGTCGAAGGTCTTCACCTCGAGGGCCGCGGGCGTCGCGCCGATCTCCTTCCCCTTGAAGGTGACGGTCGCCGGTCCGGGATCGGAGACGACCTCGACGGCCATCTTCAGGTCGACCTTCGGGGCGCAGGCGGCGGCGGACGCGGCGGCAGAGGCGAGGGCCAGGGCCCGGACGAGCTTCTTCATGACGTCCCCTTTCGGCGGTGTGCCGCCGGATGATACCGGGCCGTCAGGGGAGCTGGATCGAGACGCCGAGACGCGAGGAGACGACCGGCCTCCCCTCGGCGTCGAGCGCCGGTCGCCACTTCCAGCGCGGGAGCGCGGCGAGGACGAAGCGGCCGCACTCGGCCGGCGCGGACGAGGGGAAAAGGCGGGCGGAGACGACGCGGCCGTCCGCGTCGACGGCGAAGCCGACGGTGACGAGGGCCCCGGAGCAGCCCTCGGGCGGCGCTCCCGCGAAGGGGGGCTCCGGGGTGAGGCGCTCGGGCTGGGTGACCGGACGGCGGA